>NZ_LIRL01000793.1 GCF_001419795.1 Streptomyces niveiscabiei | reverse complement strand
TATGTGGACGGGCTGGTGCGGGGGCTGGCCGGGGCGGGGCTGCTGGACGACGCGCGCGGGGGCGGTCCTGAGGCGGACGCGCTGCGGCGCCGGGGCGAGGTCCTGGAGCGGCTGGGCCCCGACCTGGCCGCGCTGTCGCTGCTCGCTCCGGAGCCCGGCGAGGCGATGCGGCTGCTGGCGGCCCGGCGCCGCGCGCGGGTACGGGTGCAGGGCGCGGGCCGGGTCGGCGCCCTGCTGGCCGCGCTGCTGTCGGGGGCGGGCGTCGGCACGGCCGAGGTGTCCGACGAGGGCCGGGTGGAGCCGGGTGACGTGGCGCCGGGCGGCCTGTCGGCGGACACGATCGGCGAGCCCCGCCGCGACGCGGCCCGGCGTGCGGTGCGCGCGGCCTCCCCCGGTCGTCCGCCGTCCCGCGAACCCGGCCCCGAGCCGGGCTTCGGCCTGGTGATCCTCACCCCGCGCGACGACGTCGGCGTGTACGCACCGGACCCGGCCGCCGCCGACCCCCTGATCGCCTCGGGCACCCCGCACCTGTACGCCGGGGTGGTGGAGGCCACCGGCGTGGTCGGCCCGCTCGTCCTCCCCGGTGAGACGGCCTGCGCGGGCTGCCTCCAGCAGTCCCGCTGCGACGCCGACCCGGCCTGGCTGCGCCTGCTCGCCCAGTGGCGCTCGGGGCACCGCCGTCCCACCCTCCCCTGCGATCTCGCCCTGGCCACCACGGTCGCGGGCCTCGCCGCCGGCCACGCCCTGGCGTTCCTGGACGGCCTGACCGCACCGGCGCACAGCACGCGCTGGGAGATCTCCACCCCGGCGCTCCAGTGGCGGGCGCGGACGATCGAGGCGCACCCGGCGTGCGCGTGCGGGGCGGCCGTCACCGGGAACCCCGAAGGGCCCTCCCGGGTCCTTCTTGCCGAAGCTTCTCCCGATGTTGAGGAACACCCCGTGGAGGACTCGAGGGCGCACGAGACAATGGCAGGGCAACGACATTCGATGGAGTCACTCCGTCCGGCGAACGCGGCGCGGCCGGTGGGTACTTGGAGGGCGCATGTCTGATCTTCCCCGCAAGGCGGTCACCCGCACCGCCAAGCTCGCCGCGCTCCCGCTCGGCATCGCCGGCCGGGCCACCTGGGGCCTGGGCAAGAGGATCGTGGGCGAGTCGGCGGAGATCGTCGGCCGCGAGCTGCAACAGCGCACGGCGGACCAGCTCTTCAAGGTCCTCGGCGAGCTGAAGGGCGGCGCGATGAAGTTCGGCCAGGCCCTGTCGGTCTTCGAGTCGGCGCTCCCGGAGGATGTCGCGGGCCCCTACCGCGCGGCCCTGACGAAGCTTCAGGAGGCGGCCCCGCCGATGCCGGTCCGCACGGTGCACGCGGTCCTCGCGGAGCGCCTCGGCGCGGACTGGCAGGACCTGTTCCTGGAGTTCGACGACAAGCCTGCGGCTGCCGCGTCGATCGGCCAGGTCCACCGCGCGGTGTGGCGGGACGGCCGGGACGTCGCGGTCAAGGTCCAGTACCCGGGCGCGGGCGAGGCCCTGCTGTCCGACCTGAACCAGCTCAGCCGCTTCGCCCGGCTGCTCGGCCCGCTGGTCCCGGGCATGGACGTCAAGCCGCTGATCACCGAGTTGCGCGACCGCGTCTCCGAGGAGCTGGACTACGCCCTGGAGGCGACCGCCCAGCGCGCGCACGCGCAGGAGTTCACCGACGACCCCGACATCGTCGTACCCGCCGTGGTCCACCAGTCCGACCAGGTCCTGATCACCGAGTGGATCGAGGGCGTGCCGCTGTCCGAGGTGATCTCGGAGGGTACGGCGGAGCAGCGCGACCGGGCCGGTCAGCTGCTCGCGCGCTTCTTCTTCTCGGGCCCCGCGCGTACGGGCCTGCTGCACGCCGACCCGCATCCCGGCAACTTCCGCCTGGTCCCGGACGGGGACGGCTGGCGGCTGGGCGTCCTGGACTTCGGCACGGTCGACCGGCTGCCCGGGGGTCTGCCCCGGCCGATAGGCGAGGCGCTGCGCATGACCCTGGCGGGCGACGCGGGCGCGGTCTACGAGCATCTGCGCGCGGAGGGCTTCGTCAAGGACTCCATCGACCTGGACCCCGGCGCGATCCTCGACTACCTGCTCCCCATCATCGAGCCGGTCCAGGCCGAGGAGTTCGCGTTCACCCGTTCCTGGATCCGCACCCAGGCGGCCCGCATCGCCGACCCCCGCTCCCCCGCGCACCAACTGGGCAAGCAGCTGAACCTGCCCCCGTCGTACCTCCTGATCCACCGCGTCACCCTCAGCACGATCGGCGTCCTGTGCCAGCTGAACGCGACGGTCCGCCTGCGCGAGGAGCTGGAGGAGTGGCTCCCGGGCTTCGCCGCCGAGCCGGACCCGACCGCCCTTCACTAGCCCCCTCCGCCGCGCGGGCGCGAACAGCCACAAGGGGCCGGCCCGAAACCGGACCGGCCCCACGAACAACCTCAGTCGTACGGTGCGTACGCCTTACTGCATGACGGCCATGGCCAGCGCGCGCCGGGCGCGCCGCGAGGCCCGCTCCGCACGCCGCTGCATCCGCCGCGCGGCGACCACACGAGCGGCCAGCCGCTCCTGCTCGGCCTCCTGCATGCGCTCGTGCATATGCGCACGAGCCAAGGCTTCTGGGATGAGTTGCATCTCTCGGTTCCTGTTCTGACGCGAGTCGTTCGCGCCGCTGGTGGTGACGTCTGTGTTCGCGGAGCCCACGGGCTCACTGACGGACGGCTTCATCGGGGCCTGCTTCTGGGGGTCGTGCGTGAGGGGGCGGTCGATGGTTCCGGTGATGTTCATGCCGAGACCGGGTTCTTGCGCGGACGGCCACGCGGGCGCTTGCGGGCGACCACGACCCCCTGCACGAACAGCTCGCCGCCCCAGACACCCCAGGGCTCACGCCGCTCCTTCGCCCCGGCGAGGCACGCCTCGACCAGGGGGCAGGTACGGCAGAGGGACTTCGCGTACTCCACGTCCGCGGGCGACTCGGCGAAGAAGACCTCCGGGTCGTAGGAGCGGCAGGGAACGGGTACGCCGAGGTTCTCGATGGCGTCGTCGAGCGCGGTGAGCGCGGTGAGGGGAGTCAAGGCGGGGTCCTCCTGGAGACCGGGCGGGGGGATCGTTTCGGAAGGCGGTACGGACGTTTCGTGCGCTTCGAGTTGCACGGTTTCGTCTTCCTCGTCTGTCGGACCGGCCCTGTTGGGCCGGTGTCGGCTTGTCGTCCCGAGGCTCCCTCTGCTGCCTGTCCCCGGTGTGGGGACAAACAGAAGGGCCGCGGATCCCGGATGGGGTTCCGCGGCCCTGAAGGCGCCGACCTGATCGTCGATCAGGCTGGATCACTCCAGGGATCTGGCCCGCGGAAGGCCCACATCTGGTGGTGCTGCGTCGTCTGCTTCGGGTTTCCGGCACCGGCTGCCGTAAAGACATAGGACAGGGCCTGTGCCTCTACTGCTTCCAGTGCCTTCATCGGTCGCTCGTCGCGGGCGGGAACGCTCGCGGGGGCGACGGAGAGCGACTCGGACCGGCCGGCGCGGAGGCCGGACAGACCGGTGCCCGGGTTCGAGGCGCCGAGGATGCACACGGAGACGACCGAGGGATCGGTCAGTTTGACGGTGCTGGTGAAGCGGGTCTTGTTGATGATCACTGGAATCGCCTCCTCTCGGCGTCTCGTGGACCGGGGGTGAACCCGATCCGGCGGATATGCAAGTACAACACGGATCAGGGCCCTTCGAGAAGGCCGCCGTTCCGGTGTCTAAGAACCTATGGGGATTGCCGGGGCATGCGCAAACTATTTTTTCGACGACTTCTCATCAGCCCTCCTCTTCCTCCCCCGCACGGTCCTGACCTGCGCAGATGGCCAGGACATCGGTGCCGTACCGGTTGAGCTTGCGCTGGCCGACGCCGGGGATGCGCGCGAGGTCGCCCGGTTCCTCGGGGGCGGCCTCGGCGATGGCGACCAGCGTCTTGTCGGTGAAGACGCAGAAAGCGGGCTGTCCGGTGTGCTTGGCCTGGACCTCTCGCCAGGCGCGGAGGCGTTCGTAGAGGCCCTCGTCCATGTCGGAGGGGCAGTCGTCGCACCGCAGGAGTTTCAGCTCGCCGCCGTCGGTCAATGTGCGCCCGCAGATCCGGCAGCGCGCCGGCGTGCGCTGGCGCCGGGGGGACGGGCCGAGGGCGCCCGCGCGGCCCGCCGCGGCCCGCAGGGTGCCGCGCTCGACGCCCCCTGAGGCGCCCGAGGCCGCCGTACGGCCCGCCGCGCTGCCGGAGCCGGGGCGCAGGCCGTCGAGGAAGCGGGAGGGGCGGCGGCTGGCGCGGCCTCCGGGCGAGCGGGCGAGCGCCCAGGAGACGTGGAGCCGTTCGCGCGCGCGGGTGACGCCGACGTAGAGCAGCCGCCGTTCCTCCTCGACCTGCTCGTCGGTGCGGGCGTAGGTGATCGGCATCATGCCCTCGGCGACGCCGACCAGGAAGACGACGTCCCACTCCAGGCCCTTGGCGGAGTGCAGGGAGGCGAGGGTGACGCCCTGGACGGTCGGGGCGTGCTGGGCGTTCATGCGCTCGTCGAGTTCGGCGACGAGGTCGGCGAGCGTGGCGTCCTGCTTGGCGGCGGTGAAGTCGTGGGCGAGGTGGACGAGGGCGGCGAGGGACTCCCAGCGCTCCCTGACGGCCCCGGAGCCCGCCGGGGGCGTTGTCGTCCATCCCTCGCCGGAGAGGACGGCACGCACCTGCGAGGGCAGGTCCACGGCGTCGTCCAGCGCGGAGTCGTTGTTCCCGAAGCGGGCGGCGGCGCGCAGGGAGGCGGTCGCCTTGCGGACCTCGGGCCGGTCGAAGAACCGCTCGGCGCCACGCAGCTGGTAGGGGATGCCGGCGTCGGCGAGGGCCTGTTCGTACGTCTCGGACTGGGAGTTGGTGCGGAAGAGGATCGCGATCTCGGCGGCGGGGACGCCGGCCGTGAGCAGGTCGCGGATGCGGCGGGCGGCGCCTTCGGCCTCGTCGGGTTCGTCGGTGTACTCGGTGTAGGCGGGCTCGGGTCCCGGCGCGCGCTGGGAGACGAGTTCGAGCCGGTGGTCGGCGGCCCGGCCGCCGGCCTGGGCGAGGAGGCCGTTGGCGAGGCGGACGACCTGGGGGGTGGAGCGGTAGTCGCGGACCAGTTTGACGACGGTCGCGCCGGGGTGGCGGGTGCGGAAGTCGAGGAGGTGGTCGGGGGTGGCGCCGGTGAAGGAGTAGATGGTCTGGCTGGCGTCGCCGACCACGCACAGGTCGTCGCGGTCGCCGAGCCACAGCTCCAGGAGGCGCTGTTGCAGGGGGCTGACGTCCTGGTACTCGTCGACCACGAAGTGCTGGTACTGGGCGCGGACCTGGTCGGCGATGTCCCGGCGGTCCTGGAGGACGGCGACGGTCAGCAGCAGGACGTCCTCGAAGTCGATGACGCCGCGTTCGCGTTTGAGGTTCTCGTAGGCGGCGTACACCTGGGCGAGTTCGGCGGGGTCGCGGGGGGCGTCGCGGCCCGCCTTGGCGACGGCCGGCGCGTAGTCGGCGGGGACGGTCTGGGTGACCTTGGACCACTCGATCTCGGCCGTGGCGTCCCGCAGTTCGCCGCGGTCGAGGCGCAGTCCGCAGGAGGCGGCGGCGTCGGCGACGAGCTGGAACTTGCGGTCGACGAGGCGGGGCAGGGCGCCGCCGACCGCCTTCGGCCAGAAGTACTGGAGCTGGCGCAGGGCGGCGGAGTGGAACGTCCGCGCCTGGACGCCCTGGGCGCCGAGCTGGCGCAGCCGGCCGCGCATCTCGCCGGCCGCGCGGTTGGTGAACGTGACGGCGAGGACGCTGGAGGGCTGGAGGATGCCCGCGCGGACCCCGTAGGCGATGCGGTGGGTGATCGCCCTGGTCTTGCCCGTGCCGGCGCCGGCCAGCACGCACACCGGGCCGCGCAGGGTGGTCGCCACCTCGCGCTGCTCGGGGTCGAGCCCTTCGAGCACCGCGTCGGCAGAGTCCGGTGCCTGCGGGAAGAGAGGGGAGTGCGTTGCTGCTGTCACACCGCCATGCTGCCAGGTCCGCGGAGACGGGCGGGAAAGTTATCCACAGGCGTGGCTCGATTGTCGTACCGATGCGGCGGTCGTCACGCCCGAGGGCTCCGGTGCCGGGAATGGCGGGGCATGCGCGTACGTTCCTCCTCTGCGAGCACACTTCCCCGACCCGCCGAAGGAGCGCGAGAGACATGCCGGGCACTGTGACGATGTACAGCACCACGTGGTGCGGCTACTGCCGTCGGCTGAAGAGCCAGATGGACCGCGAGGGCATCGCGTACACCGAGATCAACATCGAGCAGGACCCGGATTCCGCGGCCTTCGTCGAGAAGGCGAACGGCGGGAACCAGACCGTGCCGACCGTGCTGTTCCCGGACGGCTCGACGCTGACGAACCCGTCGCTGGCGCAGGTCAAGCAGAAGGTCGGCGCGTAGGCGCGGACGCGCGAGAGGGGCGGTCCCGGTTCACCGGGGCCGCCCCTTTCCGCATGGTCCTCGTGCTCAGATGAAGCTGCGGGTCGGCAGGGGCTTGCCGTACCAGAGTTCGATCAGGCGGGCGGCGATGGAGATGCCGTAGGGCGGCAGGACCTCGCCGGACTCGAAGGCGGCGCCCAGTTCGTCGCGGGAGAACCAGCGGGCCTCGTGGATCTCGTCGCCGTCGACGTCGATGGTGGTGGACGTGGCGTGCGCGAGGAAGCCGAGCATCAGGCTGGACGGGAAGGGCCAGGGCTGGCTGGCGACGTACTCGACGCGGCCGACGGTGACGCCGACCTCCTCGAAGACCTCGCGGCGCACGGAGGTCTCGATGGACTCGCCGGGCTCGACGAACCCGGCGAGCGTGGAGAAGCGCCCTTCCGGCCAGTGGACCTGGCGGCCGAGCAGGAGGCGGTCCTCGTCGTCCGTGACGGCCATGATCACGGCCGGGTCGGTGCGCGGGTAGTGCTCCGCGCCGCAGGCCGGGCAGCGGCGGATGTGGCCCGCGGCGGCGATGACGGTGCGTTCGCCGCAGCGGGAGCAGAAACGGTGGGTGCGCTGCCAGTTCTCCAGGCCGACGGCGTGGACCATCAGGCCGACGTCGCGCGCGGACAGCAGCAGGCCGGCCTCGCGCAGGCCCGCGGGGCGCGCGGACTGGTCGATGCGGCCGGGCAGGGCGTCCTTCTGGAGGGCGAAGTAGCTGACGCCGTCCTCGTCGGTGCCCAGGAAGTAGCGGTGCGCCTCGGTGAGCGGCGCCTCGAAGGAGGGCGTCATGACGAGTTCGGTCCGGCCGTCGGGCGTCTCGTCGATGAGGACCTGTCCGCCGGAGACCACGAAGCAGCGGGTGGTGGGGTGGCTCCACGCCGCGGCGAGCCACGCCTCGTCGAGCCGGTGGTGGGCGGCGCGGTCGATGCCGCTGGGTGCGGTGAGCGACACGGGCCGGTCGGCGTTCGGGTCGGTCCAGGTGGTCACGGGTACTTCCAACTCCCCCGGTGCGGCGGTTGGTTCGGCGGGACGTACGGCAGGGGCGGGTGCGGTCGGGTGTCAGGGCGCATGGCGCCAGGTGCGCGCGAGGTCGTCCCACAGGTGGGCGGTGGTCTCGACGCCCTTGAGGAGGAGGTCGAGTTCGACCTTCTCGTTCGGCGCGTGCCAGCCGTCGGAGGGGACGGAGATGCCCAGGAACAGCACCGGGGCGCCGAGGACCTCCTGGAGGTCGGCGGCGGGCCCGGAGCCGCCTTCGCGCGTGAAGCGGACGGGCTGCTCGAAGGCGAGCCCCATCGCGCGGACGACGGACTGGAGCGCCGGGTGGTCGAGCGGGGTCAGGCACGGGCGCGTGGCGGGGCTGAAGTCGATCTCGCAGCGGATCCCGGCGGGCACCTGTGCGGCCACCCACGCGCGGACGGCCTTCTCGACGGTGTCGGGGTCCTGTCCCGCGACGAGCCGGAACGACAGCTTCACGAACGCGGAGGCGGGGACGATCGTCTTGCTGCCGGCGCCCTGGTAGCCGCCGCCGATGCCGTTGACCTCGGCGGTGGGCCGCGCCCAGACGCGCTCCAGGGTGCTGTAGCCGGCCTCGCCCTGAGCGGCGTACGAGTGCGCGGTGCGCAGCCAGCGCTCCTCGTCGAAGGGCAGTTCGGCGAAGAGGGCGCGCTCCTGGTCGGTGAGGTCGACGACGCCGTCGTAGAAGCCGGGTATCGCCACGCGCGCGTGCTCGTCGTGCAGGGCGGCGACGAGGCGGGCGACCTCGGTGGCCGGGTTGGGGACGGCGCCGCCGAAGGAGCCGGAGTGGATGTCCTGGTCGGGGCCGTGCAGGCGGATCTCGCAGTCGGTGAGGCCGCGCATGCCGGTGCAGACCGTGGGGGTGTCCTCGGCCCACATGCCGGTGTCGGAGACGATCACCGCGTCGGCGGCGAGCCGACCGGCGTTGGCCTCGACGAGGGCGCGGAAGTTCGGGGAGCTGGACTCCTCCTCGCCCTCGATCAGCAGCTTCAGGTGGACGGCCGGGGCGGTGCGGCCGGTGGCGGCGAGGTGGGCGCGCACGCCCAGGGTGTGGAAGAAGACCTGGCCCTTGTCGTCGGCCGCCCCGCGCGCGTAGAGGCGGTTGTCGCGGACGACGGGGTCGAAGGGGTCGGTGTCCCAGCCGTCCTCGCGGGCGGCGGGCTGCACGTCGTGGTGGCCGTAGACGAGGACGGTGGGGGCCTGGGGGTCGCCCGCGGGCCACTCCGCGTAGACGGCGGGGGCGCCGGGAGTGGGCCAGACCTCGACGACGGGGAAGTTGGTCGCGGTGAGCTGCGCGGCGAGCCAGTCGGCGCTGCGGCGGACGTCGGGAGCGTGCTCCGGCTGGGCGGAGACCGAGGGGATGCGCAGCCACTCGGCGAGGTCGCCGAGGAAGGCGGCCCGGTGCTCCTCGATGTACGCACGGACGACGCGGACGGCGCTGACGTCACTGACGGCGTTGTCAATGGGCTGGCTCATGTCCACGAGCCTATCCGGCCGCACCGACATCGTCGCCGGGCGCCCGGACCCCCGCCGGGGGCTGTCCGGGGGCCTCCGCACCCCGCAGAATCCGCTCCAGAGCGGCCCTTCCGGGCAGCTGCGGGGGCCGGACGACGTCTCCGGTCCTCACGTAGAGGAACGCCGCTGTGACGGATTCCACGGGAACGCCCTCCTGCTCGGCCCACGCGAGCCGGTACAGCGCGAGTTGCAGGGGGTCGGCGGTCCGCTCCCGGTGGGTCTTCCAGTCGACGATCTCGTACGACGCCGTCGCGCCGTCGCCCTCCTTGTAGACAGCGTCGATACGGCCCCGTACGACGCGGCCCGCGAGGGAGAGCTGGAAGGGGGCCTCCACGCGGTAGGGCGTGCGGCGTGCGTACTCGGTGCGCTCGAACGCCTCCTTCAGCTCCTCCAGGTCGCGTTCGTCGTCGATCTCCGCGTCCTCGGTGCCGGGCAGTTCCTCGGGCTCCAGCAGGGGCAGGGTGAGCG
>NZ_LIRL01000792.1 GCF_001419795.1 Streptomyces niveiscabiei | reverse complement strand
AACGCTCACGTGAGCGTTCACGGCACCGTTCCCGGCAACGTTCACGTGAGCGCTCACGGCGTCAGAGACTCACGCCGCCCGCCCGCTCACGGTGCCAGCCACTCCGCCGTATACGTGTCGATCTCGTCCTTGATCCGTGTCTTCCCCGCCTCGTCGAGGAACGACGCCTCGACCGCATTCTTCGCGAGGTCGGCGATGCCGCGCTCGTCGAGGTCGAGGAGGCGGGCGGCGACGGCGTACTCGTTGTTGAGGTCGGTGCTGAACATCGGCGGGTCGTCCGAGTTGATCGTGACCAGCACGCCCGCGCGGACGAACTCCTTGATCGGGTGCTCGTCGAGGTTCGCGACCGCGCGCGTGGCGATGTTCGAGGTCGGGCAGACCTCCAGCGGGATGCGCTCGGCGGCGAGGTGGGCGAGAAGTTTCTCGTCCTGGGCGGAACTCGTGCCGTGGCCGATGCGTTCAGCACGTAGGTAGGTCAGGGCGTCCCAGACCGTGCCCGGTCCCGTCGTCTCCCCCGCGTGCGGCACCGAGCGCAGGCCCGCAGCGATGGCGCGGTCGAAGTACGGCTTGAACTGCGGCCGGGGCACCCCGATCTCCGGCCCCCCGAGGCCGAAGGACACGAGGCCCTCGGGGCGCAGCCGGTCGTCCGTCGCGAGCCGGACGGTCTCCTCCGCCGACTCCAGCCCCGCCTCGCCCGGAATGTCGAAGCACCAGCGCAGGACGGTGCCGAGTTCTTTCTCCGCGGCCTTGCGCGCGTCCTCGATCGCGTCCATGAACGCCTTCGCGTCGATGCCGCGCCGGGTCGAGGAGAAGGGGGTGATCGTCAGCTCGGCGTACCGCACCTGCTGGCGGGCCAGCTCCCGCGCGACCTCGTAGGTCAGCAGGCGGACGTCCTCCGGGGTGCGGATGACGTCCACGACCGACAGGTACACCTCCACGAAGTGCGCGAAGTCCGTGAAGGTGAAGTAGTCGGCGAGCGCCTCGGGGTCCGTCGGCACCTTCGCGTCCGGGTGCCGGGCCGCCAGTTCCGCGACGATCCTGGGCGACGCGGAGCCCACGTGGTGAACATGGAGTTCGGCCTTGGGCAGACCGGCGATGAACGCGCGCAGGTCGGGGGATGCGGGTACGGCGTTGCTCATGAGTCCCTCCGGGACAGCGCCTCCGGGGAGACCCCGGGCACAGGTGATCGGCTGATCGGTTCCCGATCATCCTAGGCGGGGACTGTGCGGAAGGAGGGGGGATTTAGCATGGGCGGGACGGGAAAGAGGGGGCCGGCGCCATGACGGAGAACACGCGGGACGGGCGGGGCGACGAGGTC
>NZ_LIRL01000791.1 GCF_001419795.1 Streptomyces niveiscabiei | reverse complement strand
GCCTCCGCCTCCCTCTTCGGCCTGGAGCCCACCCCGCCCCCCGTCCTCAGCGAACGCGAACGGCAGTACCTGCTCGGCTTCCTGGCCGCGATCCCGGCGGGCGGCCCCGGCGTCCCGGTCCTCCCGCCGGACGCGCCCTTCAGCCCCGAGCACGCCCTGTGGGTCAACGGCACGCTCGCGGGCCTGTATTCACGCACGACGGCCCCGACTCCCGTACCCGTACGGCAGGTTGTCATCCTGTGGGCCTCGCAGACCGGCAACGCCGAGGAGTTCGCCGCCGCCACCGCCGCCCGCCTCACCCAGGGCGGACACACCGCGTCCCTGGTCGAGATGGACCAGGCCGACCCGGCCGCGCTGCCCTCCGACGCCGATCTCCTCCTGATCACCAGCACGTTCGGCGACGGCGACGCCCCCGACAACGGCGCCGGCTTCTGGGCGGGCCTCACCGCGCCCGACGCCGGACGGCTGGAGGGGCGCCGGTACGCGGTCCTCGCCTTCGGTGACTCGTCGTACGACGACTTCTGCGGCCACGGGCGCCGACTCGACGACCGGCTGGACGAGTTGGGCGCCGTGCGCCTCGCGCCGCGCATCGACTGCGAGCCCGACTACGAGACGCAGGCGTCGGAGTGGCTGGACCAGGTGCTGGGGGCGCTCACCGGGGCACCCGCGACTCCCGAGCCGCCCAAGGCCGTTGCCCGTCCCCGCCCGAGCCGCCCCGCCTCCGCGACCGGCCGCCTCGTCGGCAACGTCCTGCTGAGCGGCGCCGGTTCGGGCAAGGAGGTCCGCCGGTTCACGTTCGACACGCGCGACAGCGAGGTCCCGCTCGTCTACGAGGCCGGCGACGCGCTCGGCGTACGGCCCCTCAACTCGCCGACCCTGGTGAAGGAGTGGCTGACCGTCACCGGAACCGACCCGGACACCCCGGTCGGCGTCGAGGGGGACCAGGTCCCGTTCGACGAGGCCCTGTCCCGGTACCTCGACATCACCCGCGTCACGCCCTCCCTGCTCCGCTTCGCCGCCGAACGCACCCGCGACCCACGGGAGTTGCGCAAGCTGCTGCGGCCCGACAACAAGGACGAGCTCGCGAAGTGGTCCTGGGGGCGCCAAGCCGTCGACGTGGCCGCCGAGTTCGGGATCGAGGCGGACGCGCAGGAGTGGGCCGACGTCATGGGACGGCTCCGCCCCCGCCTGTACTCCATATCGTCCAGCCCGCTCACCGACCCCCACCTCGTCTCGCTCACCGTCTCCGTCGTCCGCTACGAGAACCGCGAGGGCCGCCCCCGCCAGGGCGTCTGCTCCCCGTTCCTCGCCGACGCCGAACCCGGCACCGAGGTCCCGCTGCACGTCCAGCGCTCGCCCCACTTCCGGCCGCCCGCCGAGTCCGGCGTCCCCACGATCATGATCGGCCCCGGCACCGGCGTCGCCCCCTTCCTCGGCTTCCTCCACGAACGCCGCGCACGCGGCCACCGCGCCCCCAACTGGCTCTTCTTCGGCGAACAGCGCCGCTCCACCGACTTCTACTACGAGGACGAGCTCGCCACCCTCCTCGCCGACGGCACCCTCACCCGCCTCGACACCGCCTTCTCCCGCGACCAGCGCGCCAAGGTCTACGTCCAGGACCGCATGCGCGAACACGGCCCCCAACTCTGGTCCTGGCTCCGCGAAGGCGCCCGCTTCTACGTCTGCGGCGACGCCTCCCGCATGGCCAAGGACGTCGACCGCGCCCTCCGCGACATCGCGATGCTCCACGGCGGCATGACGGAGGCGGAGTCGGCGGCGTACGTGAAGCAACTCGCGGCGGAGAAGCGGTACATGCGGGACGTCTACTGAGCCGCGTACAGAAACCCGCACAGACGGCGGAGGCCCGAACCACCGTGGACACGCTGCGAAGGTGATGTTCCGGTCAATCAGAATTGCACAAAGCCTTACAGGGTGATTGCTTCACCTGTACGCGGGACCTAGGGTGTGGCTGGCTCAGGAGTAACCGTTTCACCAGCAGTGCTCCCACGTCCGCGCGGCGGTCCGCACGGAGACGGGGTGAGTTGACGAATCGTCAGTGAAACGTGCCGCTGTTCGGTTCGGCAACAGCATCCGACAGGAACTGACGTGCCCAGGACGGGGCACGGAGAACCGAGGAAGGTCACGGCCCATGCCGCACCCGAACCAGCACCCGCCGCTCCCGACGGACGCCCGGCGGCCGGTCGTCAGCCGCCGCCGGCTCCTGGAGGGCTCCGCCGCCGTCCTGGGAGCCCTCGCCCTCCCCACCGCCTCGAACGCGCGGGCGGCCGGTGGAAACACGCAGCAAGCGGTTGCACAACCCGAGTGGAACGGCCGCATCGACACCTTCCGCGTCGGCACCCAGCCCCCGCACACCACTCTGATGCCGTACGACGGCCTCACCGCCGCCCTCAAGGCCGACCGCACCCGCTCCCCGTACCGCCAGAGCCTCGACGGCAACTGGAAGTTCGCCTACGCGGACCGCCCCGAGGACCGCGACGAGGACTTCCACCGCACCGACCTCGACGACCGCGCCTGGGACACCATCCCGGTCCCCTCGGTCTGGCAGCGGCACGGCTACGACTTCCCGATCTACATCAACATCACCTACCCCTGGTGGGGCCCCAACGGCTTCGGCGAGAACGCCCAGCCGCCCGCCGCCCCCACCCGCTACAACCCGGTCGGCCAGTACCGCCGCACCTTCACCGTCCCCCGCGACTGGTCGGGCCGCCGCACCTTCCTGCACTTCGAGGGCGTCAAGTCCGCGCACTACGTGTGGATCAACGGACAACTCGTCGGCTACAGCGAGGACTCGTACACCCCCGCCGAGTACGACATCACCCCGCACCTGAGACCGGGCACCAACCAGATCGCCGTCGAGGTCTACCGCTACTCCGACGGCGACTGGCTGGAGGACCAGGACATGATCCGGCTGAGCGGCATCTTCCGCTCGGTCTACCTCTACTCCACCCCGCCCGTCCACCTGCGCGACTTCAAGCTGGAAACACCGCTCGCAACCGGTTACACAACAGCCGACCTCGCCGTCACCGCGAGCGTCCGCGCCTACGACGGCACCCAGGGCGCCTACACCGTCGACACGATGCTGTACGACCAGCAGGGGCACCCCGTCTGGCCGCGCCCCCTCAGCCAACGCGCCGACGTCACGGCCACCGGCGAGGACGTCACCGTCACCGCCTCCCGAGCCGTACCGAAACCGCGCCTGTGGTCCGCCGAGGACCCCTACCTCTACACGGCCGTCCTCCAGCTCAGAAACCCCGCCGGAAAAGTCGTAGAGACCGTTTCCCACCGCGTCGGCCTGCGTGAATTCGCCCTGAAGGACGGGCTGATGCGCATCAACGGCAAACCGGTCTCCTTCCGGGGCACCAACCGCCACGAGATGCACCCCGAACGGGGCACCGCGCTCACCCGCGCCGACCTCGTCCAGGACATGAAGCTGATCAAGCAGCTCAACATCAACTCGGTCCGCACCTCGCACTACCCGAACAACCCCCAGTGGTACGAACTCGCCGACGAGTACGGCCTGTACCTCGTCGACGAGACCAACCTGGAGACCCACGGCATCCGCGACCAGTACCCCGGCGACCACGCCGACTGGTCCGCCGCCTGCGTCGCCCGCGCCCAGAACATGGTCCACCGCGACAAGAACCACGCCTCCGTCGTCATCTGGTCCCTCGGCAACGAGGCGGGCGGCGGGCGGACGTTCGTGAACATGCACGACTGGATCAAGTCGTACGACACGACCCGCGTCGTCCAGTACGAGGGCGACGACCGCCCCGGCATCAGCGACATCCGCTCCGAGATGTACGACTCGCCCTCGCGCGTCGAGGCCCGCGCCAAGGACACCGCCGACACCCGGCCGTACGTGATGATCGAGTACGCCCACTCGATGGGCAACTCCACCGGGAACTTCACCAAGTACTGGAACCTGGTACGCCGTCACGACGTCCTCCAGGGCGGCTGGATCTGGGACTTCGTCGACCAGTCCCTCACCGAGCGCACCCCGGTCCGCCAACTCCTCACCGAGACCGGCCCGTTGAAGCTGCAAGGCGAACTCATGTCGTCCGCCGGGTCGTTCGACCGCGAGAAGGGGATCTCCGGCGCCACGGTCTTCCCCCGCGACCCCGGCCTCGACCTCACCGGCTCCCTCACCCTCGAAGCCTGGATCACCCCCCGCGTCACCGGATTCCACCAGCCGATCCTCGCCAAGGGCGACACCCAGTACGCGCTCAAACAGAGCAACGAGTCGGTGGAGTTCTTCATCCACGGCGGCGGCCAGTGGGTCACCGCGAGCTGGCCCCTGCCCGCCGACTGGACCGGCCGCGAACACCACGTAGCCGGGGTCTTCGACGCCGACGCGGGCACCGTCACCCTCTACGTCGACGGCGTCTCCCGCGCGACCCGCACGACGACCCGCCGCCCCGGCGTCAACACCGCCCCCCTCGCCCTCGCCAACGACACCGACAACCACACCCGCGAGTTCAGCGGCACCATCCGCCGCGCCCACGTCTACGCCCGCGCCCTCACCGCCGCCGAACTCGCCTCCACCACACGGCAGTCGAGCGACGAAGGCGTCCGCTTCTGGTTCGACGCGGCCACCGTCGGCCACAGCGAGAAGAAGCCGAAGGAGAAGACGTACTTCGCGTACGGCGGCGACTGGGGCGACCTCCCCAACGACGGCGCCTTCGTCGCCGACGGCATCGTCACCGCCGACCGGGGCCACACCGGCAAGGCCGCCGAGGTCAAGCGCGTCTACCAGGAGATCCAGGCGACCTCGGGGGCGAAACCGGGCGAGGTCACCCTCGTCAACGAGTTCCTTTTCACCAACCTCCGCGAGTTCGACGCGAGTTGGACCCTGGTCCGGGACGGCGAGACCGTCCGGAAGGGCAAGCTCAGCCGCGCCCAGCTCGACGTCGCGCCCCTCACCAGCAAGGCCATCACGGTCCCGGTGCGACTCCCCGCGAAACCGGCCCCCGGCGCCGAGTACTTCCTCCAACTCGCCTTCACCCTCAAGGAGTCCACCCCCTGGGCGAAGTCGGGCCACGAGGTCGCCCGCGCCCAGCTCCCCCTCGACGCGGGCAGCCCGGCGGTAACACCCGTACCGCTCACGGACGTTCCGGAGCTGACCCACACCGAGGACGCCGCGAAGGTCACCGTTACCGGCGAGGACTTCACCGTCGTCGTCGACAAGGCGAGCGGCCTCATCACCTCGTACACCGTCGACGGCCGCCCCCTCCTCGTCTCCGCCGGGACCCCCAACTACTGGCGGGCGCCCACCGACAACGACAAGGGCAACGGCCAGCACACCCGCAACCAGACCTGGCGCGACGCGGGCACCCGGCGCGAGGTGAAGAGCGTCACCGTGCGCCAACTCGCCGACAGGGCCGTCGAGATCAACGTCAGCGGCACCCTGCCGACGACCACGCCATCGACGTACACCACCGCTTACACCGTCTTCGGCAACGCCGAGATCAAGGTCGACCACACCCTGCACCCGGGCGCGGCGAACCTGCCCTACATCCCCGAGGTGGGCAGCCTGCTGTTCCTGCCCGCGCGGCTCAGCGAACTGCACTGGTACGGGCGCGGGCCCGAGGAGAACCACTGGGACCGCAACGACGGTACGGACGTGGGGCGTTGGAGCGGCAGCGTCGCCGAGCAGTGGACGCCGTACATCCGGCCGCAGGAGAACGGCAACAAGACCGACGTCCGCTGGGCGGCGCTCACCGACCGGCGCGGGCGCGGGCTGCTGGTGTCCGGTGAACCCCTGCTGGAGATCAACGCCTCGCACCACACGCCCGAGGACCTGTCCGCCGGCGTGCGCCACGACTACCAGCTCACCCCGCGCGCCGAGGTGGTGCTCCGCGTCAACCACCGGCAGATGGGCATCGGCGGCGACAACAGCTGGGGCGCGCACACGCACGACGAGTTCAAGCTCTTCGCCAGCCGCGACTACGCGTACACCTACCGGCTGCGGCCGATCAAGGACGTGACCGACGCGACAGCCGCTTCCCGGCGTCCGACCTCCGCAGAGTAGGAGAATTCCTCACGGAAACGGCCGCCGGACACTGTTTCCGGCGGCCTTCGTGCACCCTGAGGGAAGAGGAAGTCATGGACGAGCGATTCGACGTCGTCGTGCTCGGAGCGGGCCCCGGCGGCTACGTCGCGGCCGTCCGCGCCGCCCAACTGGGCAAGAGCGTCGCGGTCGTCGAAGAGAAGTACTGGGGCGGCGTCTGTCTCAACGTCGGCTGCATCCCCACCAAGGCGCTGCTGCGCAACGCCGAACTCGCCCACATCTTCACCCGCGAGGCGAAGACCTTCGGCATCAAGGTGGAGGGCCAGGTCACCTTCGACTACGGCGAGGCGTACGCGCGCAGCCGCCGCGTCGCCGACGGCCGGGTCAAGGGCGTCCACTACCTGATGAAGAAGAACAAGATCACCGAGCTCGACGGCCGGGGCACCTTCCTCGACGCGAACACCCTCCGGGTCACGGGCCGCGACGGAGAAACGAAAGTAATCGGTTTCAGCGACTGCATCATCGCGACCGGCGCCACGCCCCGCCTCCTTCCGGGCACGAAGAAGAGCGCGCGCGTCGTCACCTACGAGGAGCAGATCCTCGCCGACGACCTCCCCCGCTCGATCGTCATCGCGGGCGCCGGCGCCATCGGCATCGAGTTCGCGTACGTCCTGCACAACTACGGCGTGAAGGTCACCGTCGTCGAGTTCCTCGACCGCGTCGCCCCGCTGGAGGACGCCGAGGTCTCCGCCGAACTCGCCAAGCAGTACCGCAAGTTGGGCATCGACGTGCTCACCTCCACCCGCGTCGAGTCCATCGACGAGTCCGGCGAGCAGGTCCGCGTCACCGTCACCGGCAAGGACGGCGCCCAGCAGGTTCTGGAAGCCGACAAGGTCCTCCAGGCGATCGGCTTCGCCCCGAACGTCACCGGCTACGGCCTGGAGGCGACCGGCGTACGGCTCACCGAGCGCGGCGCGATCGACGTCGACGGCCGCTGCCGTACCTCCGTACCGCACATCTACGCCATCGGCGACGTCACCGCGAAGCTCATGCTCGCGCACACCGCCGAGGCCATGGGCGTCATCGCCGCCGAGACCCTCGCGGGCGCCGAGACCATGGAGCTCGACTACGCGATGATCCCCCGCGCGACCTACTGCCAGCCCCAGATCGCGAGCTTCGGCTACACCGAGCAGCAAGCCCGTGAAAACGGTTACGACGTGAAGGTCGCCAAGTTCCCCTTCACCGCCAACGGCAAGTCCCACGGCCTCGGCGACACCACCGGCTTCGTCAAGCTCATCAGCGACGCGAAGTACGGCGAGCTGATCGGCGGCCACCTCATCGGACCCGATGTCACCGAACTGCTCCCGGAGTTGACCCTGGCGCAGCAGTGGGACCTCACCGTCCACGAGGTCGCTCGCAACGTGCACGCGCACCCGACGCTGGGCGAGGCGGTGAAGGAAGCGGTGCACGGACTCGCCGGGCACATGATCAACATGTGACGCGCGCGATGTGAGCGTTACGCGGGCTCGGTGGCGTCGGTATCGGCGTCGCTGAGCCCGAGCCGCAGGTGCTCCACGTGGTACACCGCCTGGTCCAGCAGTTCGGCGACGTGGTGGTCGTGCAGCGCGTAGACCACGGACCGGCCGCGCCGCTCGCCGACCACCAGGCCGAGGTTGCGCAGCAGCCGCAGCTGGTGCGAGCACGCCGACTGCTCCATGCCGACCTCCGCCGCCAACTCCGTGGCGGGCAGCGGGCCTTCGCGCAGCCGGGCCAGGATCAGCAGGCGGGACGGGGTGGAGAGGGCCTGGAGCGTGGTGGCCACCTTCGTGACGTTGTCCGCGTCGAGGCGCACCCGTTCTGCGGTTTCGGTGGTGACGACTCCATGACCCATGAGAGGCATTCTACCTACCACACATGAACGAATGAATGGGTCTTCATGTGTTCCTGTAAGGTGGGGAGGGTGTCAGCGACCCTTGCTCCCGTGCGCCCTGCCGCCGTCCCGCGCCGCCGTACCCGGCTGCTCGCCCTGCCCGAGGTGCGGTGGGCTCTTGCAGCAACCGTTTTCTTCGCGTTTGCCCTCGCCGTCGACCTCGGCGGAGGGCCGGGCTGGCTGTACGGGCCCCTGTACGCGGTCTCCTACGTCTGCGGCGGATGGGAACCCGCGCTGGAGGGCCTGCGCGCGCTGCGCGAGAAGACCCTCGACGTCGACCTGCTGATGATCGTCGCGGCCATCGGCGCCGCCTCCATCGGGCAGGTCCTCGACGGCGCGCTCCTCATCGTCATCTTCGCGACCTCCGGGGCGCTCGAAGCGCTCGCCACCGCGCGGACCGCCGACTCCGTCCGGGGCCTCCTCGACCTCGCGCCCGAGACCGCGACCCGGGTCACCGACGCCGGCGAGTCCGTCGTCCCCGCCGCCGAACTCGCCGTCGGCGACGTCCTGTTGGTCCGGCCCGGCGAGCGGATCGCCGGGGACGGCAGGGTCGTGGACGGGGTGAGCGAGGTCGACCAGGCGACCGTCACGGGGGAGTCCCTGCCGGTCGTGAAGCGGACCGGTGACGAGGTCTACGCCGGGACCCTCAACGGCACCGGCGCGCTGCGCGTCCGCGTCGAACGCGACCCCGCCGACTCCGTCATCGCCCGCATCGTCGGGCTCGTCGAGGAGGCGTCCCGCACCAAGGCGCCCACCCAGGTGCTGATCGAGAAGGTCGAGCAGCGGTACGCCGTCGGGGTCGTCGTCGCGACGCTCGCGGTCTTCGCGGTGCCGCTCGCCTTCGGGGCCGACCTCACGAGCGCGCTGCTGCGGGCCATGACCTTCATGATCGTGGCCTCGCCCTGCGCCGTCGTGCTCGCGACCATGCCGCCGCTGCTGTCCGCCGTCGCCAACGCCGGACGGCACGGTGTGCTCGTCAAGTCCGCAGTGGCCATGGAGCAGTTGGGGGCCGTGCAGACCGTCGCGCTGGACAAGACGGGAACGCTGACCGAGGGAGTCCCGGAGGTGAGCGGCGTACGGGCGCTCCCCGGATCGGGGCTGGACGAGGACGGCGTGCTCGCGCTGGCGGCTGCGGCCGAACACGCGAGTGAGCATCCCCTGGGCCGGGCGATCGTGGCGGAGGCCGGGGCACGGGGGATCGAGGCGGCCCGGGCGGAGAACTTCGTGGCCCGGCCCGGGTGGGGGGTCGAGGCCGTCGTGGAGGGGAGGAC
>NZ_LIRL01000790.1 GCF_001419795.1 Streptomyces niveiscabiei | reverse complement strand
GCGGGCGTCGACGCGGGCGCGGCGGCGGTGATGTCCGCGTACAACGAGGTGAATGGCCTCCCCTGCACCGGCAACAGACCTCTGCTCACCGGCCTGTTGAGGGAAACGTGGGGATTCGAGGGCCTCGTGATGGCGGACGGCCTGGCCGTGGACCGTCTCGCCCGCATCACCGGCGACAGCCTCACCGCAGGGGCCCTCGCTCTCAACGCCGGTGTGGACATGAGCCTTTGGGACGAGGGCTTCACGCGCCTGGAGGAGGCGGTGGAGCGGGGACTGGTCACCGAGGCCACGCTGGACGGCGCCGTGGCAAGGGTGTTGACCCTGAAGTTCCGCCTGGGCCTCTTCGAGAACCCGTACACGAGGAGGACCCCCCTCCCCGAAGGCCGGGACCTGAGCAGGGAGTTGGCCCGGGCCTCGGTCACCCTCCTGCGGAACGACGGCGTCCTCCCGGTACCGCCGGCCACCCGCAGGCTCGCGGTCATCGGCCCCCACGCGGCCACCACGACCCACCAGCTCGGCGACTACACGGCCCCCCAGCGCGAAGGCGCCACAGTCCTGGACGCCCTGCGTGAACTGGCCCCGCCCACCATGGACGTCCGCCACGCCCGGGGCTGTGCCCTGACCGGCGACGACCGGGGGCACATCCCCGAGGCGGTGGCCGCGGCAGCCGCCTCCGACCTCGCCGTCCTCGTCCTGGGCGGCAGCAGCGCCCGCACCCGGGACACGGAGTTCGACGCGAACGGCGCGGCCCTGTCCACGCGGGACGACATGACGTGCGGAGAGGGAGCCGACCTCGCGACGCTCCGCCTCGGCCCGGCTCAACACGCCTTGCTGGACGCGGTGATCGCCACCGGCACCCCCACGGCAGTGGTCCTGATCCAGGGCCGCCCCCACGCGCTCCCGGAGGCGGACCGCGCCGGCGCCGTCCTCACCGCCTGGTACCCGGGCCCCTGGGGAGGCGACGCGCTCGCCGAAGTCCTCCTCGGCCGCACCGGACCCCGGGGCCGCCTCCCGGTCTCGGTCCCCCGCTCGGCGGCCCAACTCCCCGTCTACTACAACCACAAGGAGACGGAGTACGGCAGATACGTCGACGAGGAGGCGGACCCGCTGTACGCCTTCGGCCATGGGCTGGCGTACACGACGTTCGCGTACGGAACCCCGAGGCGCAACGGCGATGCCGTCGACGTGGACGTCACCAACACCGGTACCAGGCAGGGCCGTTCAGTGGTCCAGCTCTACATCCGCCCGCTGCGCACGCCCGTCTGGCCGCGCACCCTCGAACTCCGGGGATTCCAGGGGGTCGAGCTGGCGCCCGGCGAGACCCGCACGGTCTCGATACAGCTCGGCGCCGACCAACTGAAGCTGGTCGGCGCCGACTTGGAGGCGTTCGTGCCGGACGAGATCGAGGTGAGGGTCGCGGCCAGCGCGCGGGAGGCGCTGACGGCCGTACCCGTGATCGTCAGAGTTTGACCGCCCCCGACGAGACCCCCTTGTAGAACCAGCGCTGGGTGATGACGAACAGCACGAGCACCGGGATCACGGAGATCACGGAACCCGCCATCACCAGCCGCTGGTCGTACCCGAACGACGAGGACTGGAGCCGGGACAGGCCGAGCGTCAGCGTGAAGTGGTCCTCGGTGCGCAGCACGATCAGCGGCCACAGGAAGTCGTCCCAGGCGCTGATGAACGTGTTGATGGTGACGACGAGGATCGCCCCGTACGCCGACGGCAGGTACAGGTACCGGAACCGCTTCCACTCACCCGCGCCGTCCAGCATCGCCGCGTCCTCGATCTCGCGCGGCACCGCGAGGAACGCGGCGCGCATGATGAGGACGTTGATCGCGCCGACGAAGCCGGGCAGCCACACGCCGACGAGGTTGTCGACGAGTCCGAGGTCGCGGATGCTCAGGAACAGCGACACCATGATCGACTCGAACGGGAACATCATGGACGCCATCAGCAGGATCCACACCAGCTTGCTGCCCTTCCAGCCCGGCTTGGAGAGCATGTAGCCGGCGAGGGTGGAGAACAGGAGCTGGCTGCCGACCGACAGGACGACGATGATCAGGCTGTTGCGGATGTACGTCCACACGGGGACCTGGTCGAAGACCTGCTTGTAGGCGTTGAGCGCGGGGTGCCGGGGGATGAGGGAGGCGCCCGCGCCGAAGACGTCCTCGCCCGCGCCCTTCAGGGACGACAGCAACTGCCACACGAGGGGGCCGATGGTGATGCCGAGGACGAAGAGCAGCAGCAGGTAGCGGACGACGAGTTCGCGCGGCCGGCCGTAGTCCCGCCAACGCGGCATGAGCCGTCTGCGCTTGTGGACAGCCGTCGTCATGACTCGTCCTCCTTCGTGAGGCGCTGCGACAGCAGCGTGAGGCCGAGGGTCAGTACGAACAGGGCGACGCTGACGGCCGACCCGTACCCGGCGTTGCCGGTGAGCGGGTCGAGGGCGACGTCCCGGATGTAGAAGGGGAGCGTGCGGTCGGCGCCGCCGGGGCCGCCGGTCGAGCCGCCGAGCATGTAGATCTCGGTGAACACCCGCAGCGAGCCGATCCCGGTGAGCGTGCCGACGAGCATCATCGAGGTGCGCACGCCCGGCACGGTGACGTTCCAGAACCGGCGGATCGCGCCCGCGCCGTCCACGGAGGCGGCCTCGTGGAGTTCCTTGGGGACGTTCCCGAGCGCGGCCAGGTAGAAGATCATGTACCAGCCGAGGCCCTTCCAGATCGTCAGGCCCATCGCGGAGAACAGGATCAGCCACGAGTCGGACAGGAACGGGATCGCCGACTTGATCACGTGGCCTTTCTCCAGCCACGTGTTGACCAGGCCCTGGTCCGACAGCAGCCACTGCCAGCTCAGGCCGACGACCACGCTGGAGGCGAGGACCGGGGTGTAGAACGCGGACCGGAAGAAGCCGATGCCGGGGAGGTTCTTCTCCACCAGGACGGCCAGCATCAGCGGCAGCAGCACCATCAGCGGCACGACGATGATCGCGTACAGCAGGCTGTTGCGGGTGGCGAGCCAGAAGTCCGGGTCGTCCAGCATCCGCGTGTAGTTGTCCAGGCCCACGAAGTTCGCCGCGCCGCCGAGGGGCTTGGCGTCCGTGAAGGACAGCAGCAGCGTGTTCAGGAACGGGTACACGCCGAACACGGTGACGCCGAGGATCGCCGGGGACATCCACAGCCACGGCAGCCACCAGCGGCGGTACAGCGCGGCGCCGCCCGCCTCGGCGGTGGGACCGGGCTTCAGCCACCGCAGCAACCGCCGTACCCCGGAGGGGCGTTCGGCGGCCGGACGGCCCGGTGCCGCGACGGGCACCGGGGTCAGGGTCTTGGACGCCATGCTCAGCCGCCCTGCGCGATCAGCTCGTTCATCTTCTTCTGCGCGTCGTTCAGGGCGTCCTGGGCGCTCTTCTTGCCCTGCATCGCGAGCTGCACCTGAGCGGTCGCCGCGTTCAACTCGCCCGGCGTGAGGGCGACTTCGTCGGCCGTGGCGGTCTTGCGGTCGCCGGCGACGATCTTGCGGGCCTCGGCGAAGGGGTCGTCGCCCTTGACCGACTGGAAGAACGGGTCGTCCAGGGAAGCGGTCGTCGAGGGGAAGATGACGACGTTCGGGTCCTTCGCCCAGGTGAGCTGGTTCTGCGCGTTCGTCAGGAACTGCGCGAAGGCCAGCGCGGTCGCCGCGTGCTTGCTGGTGGAGGCGACGCCGACGTACTGCGGGGCGCCGACCGTGTGGCCGAGGCTGTCCAGCATGTAGCGGGCCACGCCGGTCTTCTTGTAGACGGTCGGGTTGTTCTGCTCGATGAACCGCAGGTAGTTGGGGTTCGAGGCGCCGAACACCAGCTTGCCCTGGCCGTAGACCGTGGACGGGTCCTGGTTCGAGGAGATCGAGTCGCGCGGCATCGCGCCGGCCTTGTAGAGCTTCGTCATGCCCTCGACCCACTGGACGGTCTTCGGGTCGTCGGCGAACGTGAACTTCTTGCCGTCGGCGGAGAAGATCTTGACGCCCATCTGCTGCCAGTCGGCGGGGATGCGGAGCTGCGGGTTGGCGAGGAAGGCGTAGTAGTCGCCGTCCGACGCCTTCGCGATCTTCTCCGCGTCGGCGAACAGGCCGAGGATGGTCGTCGGAGGTTTCGCCGGGTCGAGGCCGGCCTTCTTCATCAGCTCGGTGTTGAAGGTCTGCACGATGCCGCCGGAGTACCAGGGCAGGACGCTGTGCACCTTCTGGCCGGCCGCGTCGGTGTACGTGCTGGAGTCCCACAGGCCTGGGACGAACGGCTTGCCGGCGTCCGGGGCCTTCTGGTCCAGGTTCAGCAGGTAGCCCGTCTTGGTGAGGGCCTCGGCCGTGTTGACGTTGATGTTGACGACGTCCGGGAGCGTGCACGCCTGCGCGTCCGACACGAGGCGCTGGGTGAACGTCGAGTCGCCCGGGTCGTCGATCCACTTGACCTTCGCGCCGGGGTTGGCCTTCTCGAAGGCCGCGATCACGCCGTCGAAGTACGTCGAGAAGTCCTTCTTCAGGTTCGTGGTCTGGAAGGTGATCTCACCCTTCACGTCACCGGAGAGCTTTCCGGAACCGACGTTCGCCTTGTCGACGCTACAGCCGCCCGCCTTGGCGCCGCCGTCGTCCGAGCCGCCGCCGGAGAGGCCGCAGCCTGCCGCAGTCAGGGCGAGGACGATGACGCCCGCCATGGTTCCGGTCACTGTTCTCGCGCGCATGCCTGGGCCTTCCTGCTGGTTCAAATCACCAAGTTGGACTCCGAATGATGAAAAGGTGGACCAGAATTCATCGGAGGTCAATGGTTTGCGTGTTGCGTTTCGGTTCCGTGCGTTACCGGGGCGTTCGCGGCGAGGCCCGCGCCGCGCCACGAACGCCGAGGTCAGTGCCGGTGCTCGTGGTCCGGATGCGCCGGATCGCCGGGGTGCTCGTGACCGTGCGTGTACTCCACACCGGCCCGCTCCCGGTCCAGCCAGTCGAAGAACGCCTGCCGCCCCCGCGCCCGCCGCAACTCGCCCTCGACGCCGTCCCGCACGCGCGCGTACGGCACGAGATCCCGCGCCTTCGCACCCCGGAACGGGTCGACACCCCGCCGCAGCGCCTCCGGCGTCAGGAACCGGTCCGGATTGCGCTCGTAGTACTCCCGCACGTCCGCCTCCCCGACCCGCTGCTCCCCCTCCAGCGCCGCCAGCAGCGCCCGCGCGGCGGCGGAGTGCGCGAGCGCCACGGCCACGATGCTCCCCAGATCCGCGACATCCGTCCCGGACACCCCGAGCACCCGCCCCGGCACCAGCTCCGGCGGCGGCGCCAGCCCCCGCGCGACACACGCCCGCCGCGCCAGCTCATCCACGACGACCACCTGAGTCGCCCACCGCCTGCGCTGCCGCC
>NZ_LIRL01000079.1:493-13123 GCF_001419795.1 Streptomyces niveiscabiei | reverse complement strand
CCCCACGGGTGCGCCGTGGCAGTACGTCGGGGGTGGTCAGGGGGGAGTTGCCGGTCACGGGTGCCGCCGCCTGGGGGGTCGTGGGGCGGTCCTGCTGCGGGTACTGCTCGGCTGCCGGGGTCGCGGCGGTGCCGTAGCCGTACTGCGGGCTCTGCTGCTGTTCCGGGTAGGACGGGTCCCGGTAGGAGGGGTCCTGGTAGGAGGCGTCCGGGTAGGAAGGGTCCTGGTACGAGGGGGAAACCGCTTGCTCCGCGTACAGCCCTGTACCCCCCGGGCCGTAGGGCCCCGGTGCCTGCGGGGGGTACGCCTCGTACGACGCCGGGGCGTCGTACCCCGCCGGGGCCTCGGGGGCGGTGAGGCCGCTGCCGTAGGTCTCGGAGGAGACGTTGTCGTAGGAGGCGGCGGCCTCGTAGGACGCGGCGGGCCCGGGGTCGTAGGCCGCCTGCTGGTGGCCGTACGGCTGCTGGGGTTCGGGGTGGCCCGCGACCGGCGGGAGGAGGCCCGCGCCCGCGTACTCGGGGAAGCCGTCGTAGTCGGCGAGGCGGGTGTGGGTGGGCAGGTCGAAGCCGGTGGTGACGGCGCCCGCGCCGACCAGGGCGTGTTCGACGCCGGCCGGGGCCCGCTCGGTGTCGGCGGTGAGCCCCGGGCGCTCGGGCGCGGTGAGCGCGGCGTCCATGGTGGCCGCGGCGGCGGCCTGGAGCTGGTCGAGGACCGGGGAGCCGACCTCTTCGAGGAGGTCGACGGGGACGAGGACGATGCTCAGCGTGCCGCCGTAGACGGACTCGCGCAGTTCGACCTTGATGCCGTGGCGCTCGGCGAGCTTGGCGACGACGAAGTGGCCGAGGCGGGGGTCCTCGCCGAGGGCGGTGAGGTCCAGGCGCGGCGGGTTGGCCAGCAGCTGGTTGGCCTGGTGGCGCTGGGCGGGCGGGATGCCGAGGCCGTGGTCCTCGACGTGGATGGCGAGGCCCTTGGCGACGCGGATCGCGCTGACGGCGACCTGCGTCTCGGGCGGGGAGAAGCTGGTGCCGTTCTCGATCAGCTCGGCGAGCAGGTGCGTGACGTCCGAGACGGCGCGCGCGGCCAGCGCCGTACGGCGGTCGGCGGGGGCGTTCTTGACCTTGACCCGGGTGTAGGCCTCGGTCTCGGCGACGGAGGCGCGCATGACGTCCGTGATGGGGACGGCGGCGTTGGTGCGGCGGCCGGTGGGCGTGCCGCTGAGGATCATCAGGTTCTCGGCGTGCCGGCGGGCGCGGGTGGCGAGGTGGTCGACCTTGAAGATGTCGTGCAGGAGGTCGGAGTCCTCGTGCTTGCGCTCCAGGTCGTCGAGGAGGGCGATGAGGCGGTGCAGCAGGATCTGGGTGCGCCGGATGAGCTGGGCGACGACCTTCTCGGTGCCCTCGCGGCCCATGTGCTGGCGTATCGCGGTGTCGGCGGAGACGAGGGCGACGCGGTCGATGACGGCGGCGAGGCGGGCGATCTCGTCGGAGCCGCGCCGCCGGGTGCCGAGGCCGAGCGCGGTGGCGGGGTCGACGCGCTCGCCCTTCTCGACGCGGGCGAGGACCTCGGGGAGGCGGCGGCCGGCGAGTTCCTCGGCGTAGGCGTGCAGGTCGCGCAGTTCGCCCTCGGAGGCCCGCTTGCGGCGCCGGGCGACGAGCCAGGCGGCGAGGACCGGGGCGAGGGCGGCGACGGCGCCGGTGAGCGCGCCGATCAGGAGGGCGTCGGCGCGGACGCCGATGACGGCGGCGAGGTCGGTGGCGGGGGCCGTGTGGGCCGTGCGGTCCGTGAAGTCCGTGTAGACGGCGGGGTGCTGGGCCTCTGCCCCGAAGCCGCTCCCCTGCTGGAAGGTCGCCGGGACGGTGTGTGTCCCGGCCGCGCGCGCGAGGTCCGCGCGTATCGCCCGGTACTCCTCGATCAGCGCGCTCTCCTCGGGTGCGGCGGCGCGCGCGGAAAGTCCGCCGGTCGCGGAACCGAGGAGGACCGCGGGCGCGTCCAGCCCTTCGAGGGGCGCGGAGACGGGGGTCTCGGCCCGGAGGGGGGCGGACACGTCGTGGCTCTGCTCGTCGGCCGGCTGGGCCGCCGTGTAGCCCCACAGGCAGGTGAGGCAGACCGCGGGGACCACGAAGGGGACGACGAACGAGGAGCGCAGTCGCGGACTGCGGGTGGCGGAGCGGTAACGGGTCCGCCGGTCGCGGATGCCTGGCATCTGATTCCTCGTACAGCAGCGACACACCTGGACCGGCGGACGGTCGGTCCCTGTGGGGGGTCTTCCCGTCCGGCCGGTTTACTCGGCGTGTTCGAATGTCGGCGATGAGCTGCACCGTATCAGGATCATGGCGCAGCGTCAGCATACGCCTGAGGCAACTTCCGCACGTCACGGCAGAGTTGGCACCGGCACAAGCCGACCGAAGGGCGGGCAGGTTCGGGCAAGGGTCACAGGAGCGCGAGAAGCTTCGGTGTGAAGAGCGCGCTCGCCGGGGCGATCCCGGCAACTGTGTCGAAATAGATCGAGGTGAGCTCCTCGTCCTGCTGGACGGCCCTGAGCACGGAGAGCCGTGATTCCTGCGGGTCGAGGCGGGCTACGCCGAGAGTCGCCTCGTAGCCGCCCATGAGGGCCTGGTCGCGGTCCTCGCTGAAGTCCTTGAGGGCCGTGTCGAGGACGGCGGGGTCGTCGCCGAGGGCGTCCGCGAGGCGTCCCGTGAGCAGTTCGACCTGCTGGTAGCCGTCGCTGATGCCGCGCGCGGTGATGGAGTCCTTGTGGTGTCCGGCGTCGCCGACGAGGACCCAGCCGGGGCCGTTGGCCTTGCGGAAGAAGTTCTGCTGGCGGCCGGTGCCGCGCAGTTTCTCCAGCGGTTCGAGGCCCTCGATACGGCCGTACAGCTCGGGCGCGGTGTCCTCGACCTGTTTCAGGTAGGCGGCCTGGGCGTCGGCGCGTACCTCCTGGTAGCGGTCCTGCGGGAAGTAGACGAGGACCAGGGTCGCGTCGCCGTGGGTGGGGACGGCGGCCACCCAGCTGCGGGGCTTCTCGTAGAGTTCGAGGGCGTCCGTCACCTTCGGGTAGTACGCGTAGTAGGCGCAGGTCAGGCGGGGGTGCTCGACGGTGTACGGCGCTCCCACGAGGGCGCCGACGGTGGAGCGCATACCGTCCGCGCCGATGACGAGGCGGGCGGTTTCGGTGAAGGTCTTTCCTCCGGATCTTCCCCGTACCCCCACGACGCGCCCCGTGTCGTCGTGCAGCAGCCCGTTCACTTCGTACCGTTCGCGGTATTCGGCGCCGTCCTCCACGGCGGCGTCGATGAGCAGCGGGTCGAGGATGGTGCGGCGTGGGGAGTACGCCGCGCGCTGGCCGTCCACGCCCCGGGCGCAGCCGTCGAGCCGGATGTCGCCGACCTCGTAGCGGACCCGCTCGATGGGCGGGCAGCCGGTGTCGCGCAGGGTGTCCAGCAGGCCCCAGCGTGCCAGGGCGGCGACGCCCGGCTGGTGCAGCAGATGGGTGGAGAGCGTGTCCGTGCCGTAGGCGGCCTTGTCCACTATGAGGACCCGGAACCCGGCTCGGGAGAGCAGCATGGCGGCGGGTGCGCCGGCGCAGCGCGCCCCCACCACGATGGCGTCGAACATGTCGGAGCCTTACATGTCGGCAACTAGGGGATGAGGTGTGGGGGGTGGGAGGAGCGGCGTGCTCCTCCGGTTGTCACAGGCCGTGCCCCAGCGTGGCGAGCAGGGCCCGCCGGTCGATCTTCCCGTTGGCGTTGAGCGGCAGTTCGTCGAGGACGGCGATGCGCCGGGGCATCATGTACGGCGGCAGTTCGCCGCCGATCGCCTCGTACAGGGCGCCCGGGGTGCGGTCGGTTCCGCTGACGGCGGCCAGCAGCTCCGGTTCGCCGTCGGCGGCGGTCGCGGCGACCACGGCGGCGTCGCGGACGTCCGCCTGGCGGCGCAGGGCGGCCTCGATCTCGCCTAATTCGACGCGGTGGCCGCGGATCTTGACCTGGTGGTCGGTGCGGCCGAGGTGGACGAGGACGCCGTCCCTGCGGGCGACGCGGTCCCCGGTGCGGTACCAGTGGCCGTCGGCGGGCGGTCCGGCGGCGGGGCGCAGCTCCTCGTCGAGGAAGCGTCCGGTGTTCTCGGCGGGGTCGAGGTAGCCGCCGAAGCGCAGCGCGCCGCGCACGCAGAGTTCGCCGCTCTCGCCGGGGTTGCCGTCCTCGTCGAGCAGCACCGCTTCCACGCTCGGGTGGGGAGTCCCGATGGGGGCCGTGCCGTTGGGGATGTCGGGCCAGTGCGCGGGGTCGTCGGGCAGGAGGTGGCCGGTGCAGGAGATGGTCGCCTCGGTGGGGCCGTACAGGACGTCGACGCGGCTGCCCGGTGCGGCCTCGCGCCATTCCCGCGCGGCTTGCAGGGGCAGGGGTTCGCCGCCGAAGACGCTCCACCGCAGCGTCGGCATGGCTCCTGGGGTGAGCGTGCCGAGGCGGGAGGCGAAGGAGATGAGGGAGGGGACGGAGAACCAGTGGGTCAGGCGCAGGGTGTTGACGGTCCTGACGGGGGACATGAGCTGGGCCCGGCGGGGCACCACGAGCGTGCCGCCTGCGGCCCAGGTGACGAACAGGTCGTGCACCGAGCCGTCGAAGGTCAGCTCGAAGCACTGAGAGAGCCGGCTGCCGGGTCCGATGCCGTAGCGGCCGGCGAGGTCGTCGAGGTAGGCGCAGATGTTGCGGTGCGCGACGGGCACGCCCTTGGGGCGGCCGGTGGAGCCGGAGGTGAAGATCAGGTAGGCGGCGCTGTCGGGGGCGGCCGGCGCGTACGGCCGGGCGGGGGCGTCCGTCGCGGCCCAGGCGGCGGCCTCTTCGGCGGAGACGGTGACGACGGGGACGCCGACGTCACCGATGCCCTCCTCGGCCGCGTCGGCGAGGATCAGGTCGAGTCCGGCCGCGCGGCCGATCTCGGCGACGCGGGCGTCGGGGTGCTCGGGGTTGAGGGGGACGACGGCCGCGCCGGCCCGCAGGACGGCCAGCCAGCCGACGTACGCCGGGAGGGTGCGCGAGGCGAGGAGGCCGACCCGTTTCACCTGGCCGATTTTTTCGGCCAACTCTTCGGCCGCGCACCGGAGTTGACGGTACGTCAGCTCGGTTCCGGCGACTTCCAGGGCCGTTTCGTCCGGGTGCTTGTCGGCTGCCTCGGCGAACCGGCCGTACAGATCGTGCGGTCGGCTCATCGGGTGGCCGCCTGGAGGGCCCGCGTCCACGTGCGCAGTTCGCCGACGGTGCGGACCTGGCCCAGTTCCTCGGGGTCGACGTCCTGGCCGGTGCGTTTGGCGAGGTCGACGACGATGCGGAGCTTGGCGAGGGAGTCGATGCCGATGTCGGTGAGGGTGGAGTCCTCCTCGAAGCCGGTGCGGGCGTGCTCGCTCAGCACCCAGGAGGCGAGGTCGTCGCCCTCGGCCCCGCGCTCGCCGGCCCAGTACCGCTTGGTCTGCCAGGGGTAGCCGGGCACGGGGACGTACCGGCCTTCCTTGCCGACGGCCGCTTCCCAGTCGACGTCCTCGCCGACCGTGTAGCGCGCGGCGAGTTCGGCGAGGGGGCCCTCGGCGTGGGCGGCGCCGCTGATGAGCGCCTCGCGCAGGTCCTTGTGGCCGGTGCCGACGACGGCCAGCCGGTGGCCCCGGTGGTGGTCGCGGCGCAGGGCGGCGGTGTGGCAGATGTCCCGGACCGGGTACGCGGCTCCCGCGCCGTCGGGGGCGAGGTAGCGGACGTAGGCGGCGACGAGGTCGGTGAGCGCCTCGGCGCTACGCGCGGAGAGCGCCAGCAGGTAGGGGGTGCCGGCGGCCTCGGTGTCGGCGGCGGGGTCGGGCGGGGCGGCCTCGCTGAGGACGACGTGGGCGTTGAGGGCGGCGGAGCCCTGGCCTGAGACGCCGGCGTAGGCGGGGCGGCCGTCGCGCTCGGGCAGGTCGACGGGCTCGCCGGGGACGCGGACGGGGAGGGCGTCCCAGTCGAGGTCGGGGCGCGGGGTGTTCAGGTGCAGGCTCGCGGGTATGCGGCCGTGCTCCAGGCAGAGCACCGCCTTGATGATGCCCGCCATGCCGCCGGCGGCCTCGCCGTGACCGACGTTCGTCTTCACCGAGCCGACGAGCAGCGGCCGGTCGGCGCGGCGCCCGGCGCCCAGGACCTCGCCGAGCGCGGTGAGTTCGAGGGGGTCGAGGGACGGGGAGCCGGAGCCGTGGGCCTCGACGTAGTCGACGTCGGCCGGGTCCACGCCGGCGTCCTCGTAGGCCCAGCGCAGGACGTCGAGCTGGCCCTGGAGGGAGGGGTTGAGGACGGTGTCGCTGGTGCGGCCGTCGTTGCCGACGGCGCTGCCCCGGATGACGGCGCGGATGCGGTCGCCGTCGGCCTTGGCGCGGTCGAGGCGCTTGAGGACGAGGACGCCGACCGCGTCGCCGGGCGCGTGGCCGTCGGCCGCCGCGTCGCCGAAGCGGCTGCGGCCGTCGTGGGAGTGGCCGCCGGCCTGGCTCATCACGATGGCCTCGTCGGGGCGCAGCACCAGGTTGACGCCGGCCGCGAGCGCGAGGGGGCTCTCGCCGGCGCGCAGGCTCTGCACGGCCTGGTGGACGGCGACCAAGGAGGAGGAGCAGGCGGTGTCGACGACGACGCTCGGGCCGCGCAGGTCGAGGAAGTGCGAGACCCGGGCGGGCAGCAGGGAGCGGAAGTTGTTCAGCTGGGCGGCGTCGGCGCCGTCCGCGCCCTGGCGCAGGGCGATTTCGAGGTAGTCGGAGCGGGCGTTGCCGACGAAGACGCCGGTCCGGGTGCCCGCCAGTTCGGCGGCGGTGCGGCCGGCGTCCTCCAGTGCTTCCCAGGCGGTCATCAGCAGCAGGCGCTGCTGCGGGTCCAGTTGGACCGCTTCTGCCTCGGACATGCCAAAGAAGGCGGCGTCGAACTCTCCCGCTTCCGCGACGTAGCCCGCACGGCGGGCGGTGATCCGGCCCGGGGCGCCCTTGACGGAGTGCAGGGCGTCCGCGTCGTAACGCTCGGCCGGGGTCTCCCCGGTGGCGTCCACGCCGTCGAGCAGCAGCTCCCACAGTTCGTCGGCGCCGGCGGCGCCGGGCAGCCGGCAGGACATGCCGATCACCGCCACGCAGCGGGCATCCGCCTCGCAGCTGTTCATGAGCTGACTCCATTTCATACTCGGCCACCGTCGGTGCGCGACAGCAGTGTTGATCTTGCCCGCAGAACGGCGAAAAGACGACGAGATCTCGGCAACACCTCAGGCCGGAGGTGTACGCCATGGGTGACGGCCGTCACCGGGGCGCGACGGCGCACGGCAGCGGTCGACGAAGTCGAAGGGACAAACCCACGCCCGACAGGCGTGTGCCTGGGGTCTGTTCAGCCTGCGCGGACCCCCCGCTCCGCACACCGGTCCCCCACCGGAACAGCTCTTCCCCCTGCGCCGGACGCGTCCCCCCTGGACGGGAACGCCGCACATCGGGCTCGACACCCCATTTTCAGACACACTTTCGATTCCTCGATGTCATGGCGAGTCGAACACGCTAGCGTCGAAAACACGCCCGTCGCACGATTGTCGTACGCCCCAAGCACATCGCGCGACGGCCGCCGCAAGGAATGACGGGAAGTGATCGGCGCTGGTTGAAACACGGTGCTTTTTGGACAGAATCGAAAGTTGAGCACCTGTCAACCAGGCCCCGGGGGCCGCTTGGCAAGGGCTTCTTCCGCCAACCACCGCAGGTGACAAGCCGGTTACGCCCGGGGCTGAAGTGTCCGGGATCGCCGGGGGAGGCGCGTCGCGCCACGCGGAGTTCTGCTTTGATCTGATCTCATGGACTCCCTCTCACCTGAAGAACTCCGTCTGGCGGGCGAGCAGCGCCGGCTGCGACTACAGATTCTCGGCCTCAATGCGGTCGGCGCGGAGGCCACCTTCGACCGGGTGGCGCGGCTCGCGGCCGGGTTCAGCCAGTCGCCGCTGGCGATGGTCAACTTCATCAGCGACGAGCAGCAGATGTTCCGCGGCATGTACACGCCGCCCACCGACCCGGGCGCGCGCACCGACGCGGCGGGCAACGCGGTCACCTTCGACCTCTCCAACCTCACCCGCGAGGCCCCCGGCGACTACGGCTTCTGCCCGCACGCCGTCGCCATGGGCTCGCAGCTCGCCCTCGACGACGTGTTCGACTACCCGCGCTTCAAGGGCAACGCGCTCGTCAACGACCTCGGTGTGCGCTCCTACCTCGGCACCCCGCTGCGCGACAACACCGGCATGATCCTCGGCACCGTCTGCGTGGCCGACTTCAAGCCGCGTACCTGGGACGCGGGCATCCGCGAGGGCATGAAGGAGCTGGCCGACACGCTGCTGTCGGAGTTCCGGCTGCGCGACAGCCTTCTCGCCCAGCAGCAGGAGCTGTTCGCCGTGTTCGACGGCGCGCCCTTCCCGATCATGCTGACCGAGGGCCCCGAGCACCTCCTGCGCTACGCCAACGGCAAGCAGGGCCAGGCGTTCGGCATGGTCCCGCAGTTCAGCCGCGGCCGGCACGTCCTGCCCGGCCTGGAGGCGATCGGCGTGTTCAACGCGATGGACGACGCGTTCCGCAGCGGGCAGACCACCACGCTGGGCGGCGGCCGGATCAAGACGTACGACTCGCCGTCCCCGCAGGAGTTCGACTTCCTGTGCACGCCCGTGCGCACCTCCCCGAGCGCGCCGGTCAGCGGCATCCTCACGGTCGCCATGAACGCGGGCGGGCACAGCTCCGCCAAGCAGTCCCACGCGTTCGCCGCCAACGTGCAGCAGCGGTTCGAGCAGATGGGCAACGGCTCGATGAACGGCGCGACCACCCCGGTGGACTTCTTCGGCCCGCGCCACTGAGCCACGCGGGAGTCCGGTGCAGGCGCGCGGGGCCGGGAGACGGTACGTCCCTCACTCCGTCAGGCCCGCCGCCAGCGTCGCTCCCAGTTCCCAGCACGCCTCCACGTCCCGCTTCGACGGCTCCCCCGTCACCGTCACCGGCTCCACGGCACGCTTCCACCCCAGCCCCGTGGTGATCGTGTCGAGCGCCCGCAGCGCGCCCGTGACGTCGTTGCCGCCGTGGACGTACGCGCCGTAGGGGCGCCCCCGTGTCGTGTCGAGGCACGGGTAGTACACCTGGTCGAAGAAGTGCTTCAGCGCGCCGGAGACATAGCCGAGGTTGGCCGGGGTGCCCAGAAGGTAGGCGTCCGCGTCCAGGACGTCGGAGGCGGTGGCGGCGAGGGCGGCTCTGCGGACGACGCGGACGCCCTCGATCTCGGGCGCGCTCGCGCCGGAGAGGGCCGCTTCGAAGAGGGCCTGGCAGTGGGGGGACGGGGTGTGGTGGACGATCAGCAAGGTGGGCACGGTCCGTACCGTGCCCGGGGGGTGGGGGCGCCCGCAAGTCGGCGGGCCCGGCCTGCATGCGCCCCCGTGGTCAGCGGGCCAGTGCTGCGATCCCGGCCGCGTCCAGGGTCTTGCCGTACACGCGGACGTCGTCCAAGGCGCCCTTCAGGTACGGGTCGGCGTACTGGGAGCGGCCGAGGTGGGCGGCGCGGATGTGGCTGCCGAAGTGGCGGGGCTCGACGGTGACGGCGGTGTTGCGGCCGGCCTCGGTGCCGTCGACGTACAGGACGGCGGTCCCGGCGCCGTACGTCACGGCGACGTGGGTCCAGCGGTCGGTGGCCAAGGGCGGTGCGTCGATGCGCTGTTCGGCTCCGGCGCCGCCCGCGGTGATCGCGTACCGGAGGGTTCCTGAGTCGCTGCGCGGGGTGAGGAACATGTTCGCGGTGACGCCGGTGCCGAAGTCGAAGATCCTGGTCCACGCGGCGGGTTGGCCGCTCAGGCGGACCCACGCGGCGACGGTGTAGGCGGAGGCGCCCGCCAACAGGTCGTCGGCCAGGGCGACATGGCCGCTCGCACCGTCCAGGGCGACCGCGCCGCCGGTGCGCCCCTGCGTCCAGCTCGCGCCGCCCGCGAGAGTGGCCGCCCTGCCGTTGCCGGTCGCGTCGGCGGCGCTCGTGCCGGACGTCTCGTCGAAGGGGTGCCAGGCGGCGAACTCCGGTGGCGGGGGCGGGGGTTCGCCGGTCTGCCAGTACACGCTGTAGTGCTGGTGGTGGACGCGGGCGATCGGCAGGAGGGTGACCTGTTCACCGTCGGCGCGCGCCGTGAACCGGAGCGGGTCGGCCGACTCCCGCCGCACGCTGGGGAGTTCGAGGCGCGGCAGCCAGGGGTTCGCGCGGTCGCCGTACACGCCCGCGAGGACGACGGGGCCGTGCAGGACCGCCTGGACCTCGGGGTCGTCGGGGGTCGCCTCGACGGTGGTGCACAGCGGGAGGGTGACGTCGACGCGGTCGCCCCGGCGCCAGGCGCGGTCGAGGGTGAACCAGGTGCCGGGCGCCGGACGGTCGGGCAGGGTACGGCCGTTGAGGCGGACGCGGGTCCCCTGGGCCCAGCCGGGGACGCGGACGACGAGGGCGTGGCGGGCCCGTCCCGCGGTGACCGTGAGGGTGGTCGTGTCCTGGTCGGGGAGGCGGGTGGTCTGGCGCCACGTGATGCCCTTGGCCTTCCAGTCGACCTCCGAGGGGATGAACAGGTTGACCAGGAGCCGCTGTTCGTCGTGGGTGTAGATGGTGTCGGCGAACTTGGCGTGGGTCTCCATGCCGGTGCCGTGGTCGCAGGAGAAGTTGGTGTAGTCGGTGGAGTAGGCGTCCTCGGGGCTCATGAAGGACGGCTGGCGTTTGACCGAGCCGGGGGCGAGGCCGGTGTAGTAGATGTTGAAGCCGTGCGCGGAGTCGGGGTCCTGCTCGCCGAGCATCTGGTTGAAGAGGGTGCGTTCGTAGTAGTCGAGGAGGTCGGTGCGGCCGGGGGCGTGGAAGTGCAGGAGCCGGGTCAGCTTGAGCATGTTGTAGCTGTTGCAGTTCTCGCAGGTGCTGTCCGACAACTGGCCCGCGATGACGTCGGGTTCGTGGAAGCCCTCGCCGTTGCTGTTGCCGCCGATGACGTACGTGTGGTGGCCGGTGACGATCCGCCAGAAGTTCTCGCCGATCGTCCGGTACCGGACGTCGAGCCCCTCCTCCCACATCCGCAGCGCGCCGACCATCTTCGGGATCTGCGTGTTGGCGTGCAGCCCGGCGAGCCGGTCCTCGCCGCGCGCGAGGGGGTCGAAGACGCGGGCGTGGGCGAAGCGTTCGGCGACGGCGAGCCAGCGGGCGTCGCCGGTGATCTCGTGCAGGTCGGCGAGGACGTCGTTCATGCCGCCGAACTCGGTGTCCAGCACCCGCTGCATCCGCTCGTACGACAGGCCCGCCGTCCGCCGGTCCACCCAGGCCGCCTTGCGCAGCACCACGTCCAGGGCCTGTTCGTTGCCGGAGAGGCGGTACTGGTCGACGAGCCCGGCCATGATCTTGTGCAGCGTGTAGTACGGCGCCCAGACACCGGTCCCCGCCTCAAGGCGGTCGAAGAAGCTCTCCGGGAACGCCGACAGGTACCCGGCGTTGAACCCGGCCGCCGGTGACGCCGCCTGGCACTCGGCGAGCGCGGCGACCAACCTGCGTCCCTTGTCGCGGAGTTCGACGTCGCCGGTATTGGCGTGGGTGAGGGCGAGGCCGGAGAGGAGGTGGCCGGTGGAGTGGCCGCGCAGTTCGACGTTCGGGCCCTCCCAGCCGGAGCAGGGCTGCGCGGTGGACGGGAGGCCGACGTTCAGACGGAACGTGTGGAGCAGCCGGTCGAGGTCGACAAACCGCAAGTAGGCCGTGTTCCGGCGCTGGTTGTCGCGGAACGGGCCGTCGAGGAGCCGAACGTCCGTGAGGGGGAAGGGAGTTGTCGTGGTGCCGGGAGCGGCGTGCGCCGCGGCCGTGGGGATACCGGTCAGCGTCAGGGTGGTCGCCGCCACGAGGAACGGGCGTCTGCCTAGGGGGGTCAACAAAGCCTCCGCCGTACAGTTCGAAATATCGAATATCGGGCGATTCGCTGTGCGGGGTCCACGGTAGGCATCGGGTCGGTGGTGTCAACGGGGTCAGCGGGGCATGGGTGATTTCCGGTCTCCGGGGGTCGGCGACCGGTCGTCCTGCGCCCATCGGTACGGGCCCGCAGGGCGGCGCGTTCAACGCCAACTGCGGTTTCCTGGAAGGAATTTCCGACACTCGGGGGCAGAAGCGCACAACTGGCGGAGCGATTCGCAGGGAAGTGACCCTCGACCGTGCGAGAGCGGTCGATGACGGTGTGTACTGTGCTGCGAGTGCCCCGCCGGGGCGCTGGTGACCTCTTCCCCTGCCCGTGTGTTCCCGTCGGGCGCCCGGCCCCTCCTGGATACCGATTCGATGATCGAACTACCGGACCTGGCCGTCGGTGGTCTCGCCGCCGGCACGTTGTCCGCGCTCGTGCTGGGCGGCGGCCTGCTGCGCGCCCGACGCGGGCAAGCCCGGCAGCGGGCCGAGATCGCCGCACTGCGCACCCAGCTCGACGGTTCCGTGCGGGCGTTCACCGCCGAGGTCGAGCACCTCGCCGGGTCGCGGCTGCCCGCGGCGGCCCGCCGGGTCTCCCATCCGCACCTGGAGATACCCGGCCCGCTCCAGCCGCTCACCGCGGGCACCCCGCTCGGGGTCGCGCTGGAGAAGGTCCTGGAGGCGCTGC
>NZ_LIRL01000079.1:0-409 GCF_001419795.1 Streptomyces niveiscabiei | reverse complement strand
GACGAACCGGAGTTGGCGCAGACCCTGTTCCGGCTCGACCACGAGAACGAGCAGTCGCTGCGCCGGGCGCAGGTGACCGCCGTGGTGTGCGGGGCGTGGGTGGGGCTCGCGCGGGAGGAGTCGCACCTCGTCGACGCGGTGACCGGAGGGCAGGCCCGGCTCGCCGGTTACCACCGGGTCACCGTCCACAACCACCTCGAACCCGGTACCGCGCTCGTCTCGCACGCCGTCGAGCCGGTCGCGATCATCGTCGCCGAGCTCCTCGACAACGCGCTGCGGCACTCCTCGCCGGACACCGACGTCGTCGTCGGGCTGGAGCACGTCCACCACGGGGTGTGCGTGACCATCGACGACGCGGGCGTCGGCATGACCCAGGACGAACGGGAGCGTGCGCAGCGGCTCGTCGCCG
>NZ_LIRL01000789.1 GCF_001419795.1 Streptomyces niveiscabiei | reverse complement strand
CCCCCGGCGCCACCGACCTCGAAGCCCCGCCCAGCACCACCCTGCGCCTGCGCCCGAACGCGGCGAAGTCCCGGCGCGAGGCGGACGCCGCGCCCCCGCTGCCGCGCCTGATCGTCGTGGTCGACGACCTGGACGCGCTGATCTCGCCCGCCCTCGGCTCCCCCGGCCGCCCTTCGGCGGGGTCGGTCACGCGCGCGCTGGAGGCCGTCGCGCGGGAGGGCGCGCGGCTCGGCGTGCACCTGGTGGCGGCGGCCGGTCCTGGCGGCCGTACGGCGGAGTCGGAGGCCGCGCGCCGGGCGACGCTCAGGATCGTCCTGGAGGCGCCCGGGACGGCCGCTGACGGGCCGTCGGCGGGCCGGGGGCGGCTCGGCACGCCGGACGGCCGTACGGCGCCGTTCCAGGGCGGCAGGGTCACCGGCCGTATCCCGCGCACGGCGACGCTGCGGCCGACCGTCACTCCCCTGGAGTGGCACCGCATGGGCGACCCGCCGACCCGCCGGCCCGTCCGCGAGCTGGGCAACGGGCCGACGGACCTGGCGCTCCTCGCGAGCGCGCTGGAGCGGGCGGCGAAGGAGGTCTCGGCGGCGGAGGTGCCCTCCCTGCTGGCGACCTGAGAGCACCCTCCGTCATCACGACGCCGTCACAATCACCCGCTTGACACCGTTTGCGCTCTTGCCGACCCCATCCACCCGGCGTAGACCCGTAGGACCGAAGTCAGCAAGCCAACGAGTCAACACACCCACGGGACAACGCTCGACGTTCGACAGCGAACGAAGAACGGGGCAGTGATGCGCAGCAGAACCGTGAAGACAGCCGCCGCGACCTTTCTCGCGGGAGCCCTGACGCTCTCGCTCTCCTCCTGCGGGGGCAGCGACGACGAGCCGGGCGACGGCGCGAGCAGCAAGGGGACGGAGAGCGCGGGAAGCGGTCTCACCCTGCCGAAGCTGGACGGCACCACGCTGGAGGTCGCCGCCGTCTGGTCGGGCGGCGAGCAGGCGAACTTCAAGAAGGTGCTGGCGGAGTTCGAGAAGCGGACCGGGGCGAAGGTGACGTTCGTCCCGGCGCAGGACCCGATCATCAACTTCCTGGGATCGAAGATCGCGGGCGGCAAGCCGCCGGACATCGCGCTGCTGCCGCAGCCGGGCGCGATCAAACAGGCGGTCGACAAGGGCTGGGCCAAGCCGGTGACGGGCCTGGCGCTCAAGGAGGTCCAGAAGAACTACTCGCCGGGCTGGCAGGACATCGGCAAGGTCAACGGCAAGCAGTACGGCGTCTATTACAAGGCCGCCAACAAATCGCTGGTCTGGTACAACGCGAAAGTCTTCGAGAACGCGGGCGCCACCGAGCCGAAGACGTGGACCGAACTCCTCGCCACCGCGCAGACGGTGTACGACTCGGGAGTTACGCCGTTCTCGGTACCCGGCGCGGACGGCTGGCCGCTCACCGACTGGTTCGAGAACGTCTACCTCTCGCAGGCGGGCCCCGAGAAGTACGACCAGCTCGCCAAGCACGAGATCAAGTGGACGGACCCGTCCGTGGCGAACGCGCTGAAAACGCTTGCACAAATCTGGGGGAAACAGGACTACCTGGCGGGCGGCGCGAGCGGCTCGCTGCAACTCCAGTTCCCCAACTCGGTGACGCAGACGTTCACCGGCGGCGACCAGCCGAAGTCGGCGATGGTCTACGAGGGCGACTTCGTGCAGGTCAACATCGGCCAGACGAAGGCGAAGATCGGTACGGACGCGAAGGTGTTCCCGTTCCCGAAGGTCGGCGACACGGTGCCGGTCGTGTCGGGCGGTGACGCGGCAGTGGTCTTCAAGGACTCGCCGGGCGCGCAGGCGCTCGCGGCGTGGCTCGCCTCGCCGGACGCGGCAACCATCCACGCGGGTCTCGGGGGTTACCTCTCGCCGAACAAGAGCGTGCCCTTCTCGGCGTACCCGAACGACGTGCAGCGGACCATCGCCGAGGCGCTCATCAAGGCGGGGGACGACTTCCGTTTCGACATGTCCGACCAGGCGCCGCAGGCGTTCGGCGGGACACCGGGGAAGGGCGAGTGGAAGGACCTCCAGGACTTCCTGATGAAACCCACCGACGTGGCGGGGGCGCAGGCGAAGCTCGAAGCGAACGCCGCCGCTGCCTACGGGAATTGACGCGGTGACGGCGCAGCCCGCCCCATCGCCGAGGAAGAGCGTGACCGGCACCAGGAGAACGGTCGCGGCACTGTTCCTGCTGCCCGCCCTGGTGCTGCTCGGCGCGCTCGTGGTGTACCCGATCGGGTACTCGGTCGTCAGGAGTTTCTACGACCAGTCCGGCGATTCCTTCGCCGGCTTCGACAACTACCGGTCCCTGTTCTCGGACGACGGCATCCGGACCGCCCTGAAGAACAACGTCATCTGGGTGGTCTTCGCGCCGACCCTCACGACCGCGCTCGGTCTGATCTTCGCGGTGCTGACCGAACGGGTGCGCTGGGGAACGGCGTTCAAGCTGGTCGTCTTCATGCCGATGGCGATCTCGATGCTGGCCGCCGGGATCATCTTCCGGCTGGTGTACGACCAGGACCCGGACAAGGGGGTCGCGAACGCGGTCTGGGTGGGGGTGCACGACACGTTCGCGCAGTCCTCCGCGTTCCCGAAGGCGCACCCGGGACGGAACTCGCCGCTGGTCGCGGACGGCGGCGGGTTCATCACCAAGTCCCCTGTGCAGGCGAGCACTCCGGTCACTCTGCCGCTGGTCGGGGTGGCTCCCGACCAGATGCCGGACGACGCGAAGGCGGCCGTTCTCAAGCCGTCGGCGCAGGGCGAGATCACCGGCACCGCCTGGCAGGACTTCACCCGCGGCAAGGGCGTCGGACGCCTCGGGCAGCCGGACGCCTCGGAGTTGGGGTACGCCGGCATGAAGATCGAGGCGGTGAAGGACGGCAAGGTCGTCGCCTCCACGAAGGCCGGGGACGACGGCTCGTTCACGCTGCCGGCCTCCGCCGACGGCGCTCAACTCCGGCTTCCGGCGAGCAACTTCAAGGAGGCGTACAACGGACTCGACTGGCTGGGCCCGTCGTTGGTGACCCCGGCGATCATCGGCTCGTACATCTGGATGTGGGCCGGGTTCGCGATGGTCCTCATCGCGGCCGGACTCGCGGGTGTGCCACGGGAGTTGCTGGAGGCGGCGCGCGTGGACGGGGCCAACGAGTGGCAGGTGTTCCGGCGGATCACCGTACCGATGCTCGCGCCGGTGCTCGCGGTCGTCACCGTCACGCTGATGATCAACGTGCTGAAGGTGTTCGACCTGGTGTTCATCATCGCGCCGGGCTCCTCGCAGGACGACGCGAACGTCCTCGCGCTGGAGCTGTACCGCAAGGGCTTCTCCGAGGACCAGCCGGGCGTGGCGAGCGCCATCGCGGTGTTCCTGCTGCTGCTCGTCATCCCGGTGATGTGGTTCAACGTACGGCGGCTGCGGCGGGAGGTGCGGCGGTGATCGCGAAGCTGGTCGAGAAGGTCAACAGCGGTGTCGTACGCGTCTTTCTGATCGTCGTCGGGCTGTTCTGGCTCGTGCCGACGATCGGGCTGCTGCTGTCGTCGCTGCGGGCGCCGGAGGAGATGAGCGCGAGCGGCTGGTGGAAGGTGTTCGAGGAACCCTCCCAACTCACCTTCTCCAGCTACGAGAAGCTGCTGGAGAACAGCGACATCACGAACTCGATCCTCAACACCGTGCTGATCACGGTGCCGGCGACCGTGCTGGTCGTCGTCATCGGGGCGCTCGCCGGGTACGCGTTCGCGTGGATGGAGTTCCCGGGGCGGGACTGGTGGTTCCTGGGCGTGGTGGGCCTGTTGGTCGTGCCCGTGCAGGTGGCGCTGATCCCGATCGCCGAACTCTTCGGGAAACTGGGGCTGTTCGGGTCGGTGTTCGGGGTGATCCTGTTCCACACCGGGTTCGGGCTGCCGTTCGCGGTGTTCCTGCTGCGCAACTTCTTCGCGGAGATCCCGCGTGAGCTGCTGGAGGCCGCGCGGCTGGACGGCGCGGGTGAACTCCGGTTGTTCGCACGGGTCGTGCTGCCGCTGGGGGGGCCGGCGATCGCGAGTCTCGGCATCTTCCAGTTCCTGTGGGTGTGGAACGACATGCTGATCGCGCTGGTCTTCACGGACGCCGACAGCCAGCCGATCACGGTCGCGCTCCAGACGCAGGTGAGGCAGTTCGGCAACAACATCGACGTGCTGGCGCCGGGCGCGTTCATCTCGATGGTGATCCCGCTGGTCGTGTTCTTCGCGTTCCAGCGGCAGTTCGTGTCGGGGGTGATGGCGGGGGCGGTGAAGTAGGCCGTCCCGGGGGCGCGTCCGGCCGTTCGAGTGCGGCGTTCGGGTGGGGCGCGTCCCCCAGATGTCGTAACCCTGCGTAACCATCGCACGTCGGGCCGCGTTGCCGGGCAGAACGCCCGCGCCGACCCATGGATGTCCCCCTTGCCCAGGTTCAGTGTCATCGTCCCCGCGTACAAGGTCCAGGCGTACCTCCACGAGTGCCTCGCATCCGTACTGTCCCAGTCGTACCGGGACTTCGAGCTGATCGCCGTGGACGACGGTTCGCCGGACGCCTGCGGCGAGATCATCGAGGAGTTCGCGGCCCGCGACGCCCGGGTGAGCGCGCTGCGGCTGCCGGAGAACGCCGGTCTCGGCGCGGCCCGCAACGCGGGGATCGCGCGGGCGTCCGGCGACTATCTGGTCTTCCTCGACGGGGACGACACCCTCACTCCGGACGCGCTGCGGGCCATCGCCGACCGGCTGACGGAGACGGGCGAGCCGGAGGTCCTGGTCTACGACTACGCGAGCGTCCACTGGAGCGGTGAGCGCGAGCGCGACCGGTTCGCCGGGCAGCTCACCGAACTCGGCCCGGCGCCCTTCCAGTTGGCGGACCGGCCGGGCTTGCTGCGCGTCCTGATGGTCGCCTGGAACAAGGCGGTACGCCGCGACTTCGCCGCCCGCGAGGGCCTCACCTTCCCGCCGGGCTACTACGAGGACACGCCCTGGACGTACCCGGCCCTGATGGCGGCCGGGTCGATCGCGACGCTGGACCGGGTCTGCGTGCACTACCGCAAGCGCCGGCAGGGCAACATCCTCTCCACGACGAGCCGCAAGCACTTCGACGTCTTCGACCAGTACGACCGCGTCTTCGCGTTCATCGACCAGCGCCCCCAACTCGCGCGCTGGCGGCCGGTGTTGTTCCGCCGCATGGTCGACCACCTCTCCACGGTGTTCACCCGCCCGGGCCGCCTCCCCCAGGACGCCCGCGCCGAGTTCCTGCGCAACGCCCGTACGTACTACCGCCGTTACCGGGTCCCCGGCGCCAAGATCCCGCTGCGCTCCCGGCTGCGCCACGCCCTGGTCCACTTCGGCCTGCACCGCACCTACCGCGCCGTCCAGTCGGCGATGGCCCTGCGCGGCCGTACCCGCACCCTCTCGGCGCGGGCCAGGCGCGCACTGCGGGCGGCGCTCCTCCAGCTCCACTACCGCATCCAGCTGAAGCTGCCGCTGCGCGCCGACTCGGCGGTGTTCTCGGCCTATTGGGGGCGCGGCTACGGCTGCAACCCGGGCGCGCTGGAGTCCGCGTTCCGGGTCTTCGCGCCCCACATCCGTACGACGTGGATCGCCAACTCGCCCTACCAGCACACGATTCCGGCGGGACCGCGCCGGATCGCCCCCGGCACGGCCGCCTACTGGACGGCGCTCGCCCGCTCCAAGTACCTGGTGAACAACGTCAACTTCGACCGCAGGCTCGTCAAACGGCCCGGCCAGGTCTTCGTGCAGACCCAGCACGGCACCCCGCTCAAGCACATGGGCCTCGACCTCCAGGACCACCCGGCGGCCGGCCGCGACGTGGACTTCGCGGAGTTGCTGCGGGGCGTCGACAAGTGGGACTACGTGGTCTCCGCGAACCGGCACACGACGCTGACGTGGGAGCGGGTCTACCCGGGCGGCTACGAGACGCTGGAGACCGGCTACCCGCGCAACGACCTTCTGCTGCACGCCACTTCGGACGACGTCTCGCGCATCCGCGCCTCGCTCGGCATCCCGCACGACACGGTCGCGATCCTCTACGCCCCCACCCACCGCGACTACCGGCGCTCGCAGCGCGTCTCCCTCGACCTGGAGCGTGTCCTAGCCCGGCTCGGCGAGGGGTTCACGGTCCTCGCGCGCGCCCACTACTGGCAGCCGGACGTCCTGCCGCGCGGGGGCAGGGTCATCGACGTGACCGACCATCCGAGCGTCGAGTCGCTGTGCCTCGCGGCGGACGCGCTCGTCACGGACTACTCGTCGATCATGTTCGACTACGCGGTCCTCGACCGCCCGATCGTCGTCCACGCGGACGACTGGGAGGCGTACGAGGCGGCCCGGGGAACCTACTTCGACCTGCGCGCCTTCCCGCCCGGCGCGGTCGCGCGCAGCGAGGACGAGCTGATCGACATCTTCGCGACCGGCCACTGGCGGGGTTCCCGCTCGGCCGAACTGCGTGCCGCGTTCCGCGAGCGCTTCTGCCCGTACGACGACGGCCACGCCGCCGAACGCGTCGTGCGGCGCGTGGTGTTGGGCGAGGAGCCCGCCGCGCTGCCGCCGGTCGTCCCGCTGGACCGACGGGTGCCGGCGGCATCGGCTCGGCCGGGGATTCCACGCCCGTCGGGCAGCAACACCCTGTCTTCTCCGGGGCGTTGATCTCCGACGGCCGGCCGGGGGCTCGGTCGGCATCGGTACGACCGCAGCCCAAGCCGGCACAGCTGTCGCACAGTTCGGTGAGACCGCAGCACAGAAGGACCCGCATGCCCCGCTTCAGCGTCATCGTCCCGTCCCACGGCGTCGCGGGCCGGCTCGCCCTCGCGCTGGACTCCGTACTCGCCCAGCGCTTCTGGGACTTCGAGCTGATCCCGGTCTGCGACGGCCCCGACTGCCCGGCGGCTGCCGTGGTCGCCGGGTACGCCGAGCGGGACGCCCGGATCGTCCCGGTGCACTCCCCGCCTGATGCCGGTCTGGCCGGGGCCCGCAACACGGGTCTGCTGCGGGCGCGGGGCGCGTACGTCCTGTTCCTCGACGGGGACGACCAGTTGGCGCCGGACGCGCTCACCGCCGTGGCCGCGCGGCTGAAGGAGACGGGCGAGCTGGACGTCCTGCATGTCGAGCACGAACGGCTGCCCTGGTGGGAGGGCGAGCCGACCAACCCGACCGCCGGACTCCGGGCGCCGAAAGGGGTGTTCGCACCCGCGCAGGCTCCGCACCTCACCGGCGCACAGGTCCCGGCGTGGAGTGCGGTGTACCGGCGGAGGTTTCTGAGCGAGCATCAGATCACCTTCCCTGACGGCTACTTCGTCGACGTCGGGTTCGGTGGGCTGGTGGCTCTGCATGCCGAGCGGGTGGCGGTGCTGCGGAAGGTCGTCGTGCGGCATCTGCTGCGACGGCAGGGCGGGCGGCTGAACCTGCCGGGTGAGCATCACCTGCAACTCCTCGACCGGGCCGAGCTGGTGCTGTGGCGGGCAGTGCAACTGAAGCTCCCTGCCGAGCGGTTGGGGCCGCTGTTCGAGCAGCTCTTCGCCGCTGTCCTCAAGACCGCCGCGCATCCCGGCCGGTTGGCGGGGTGGCGCAGGCGGGCGTTCTTCCGGCGGGCGGGGCGGATGTACCGGCGCTACCGGCCCGCCGGGTTCCGCAGGCCGGGCGGGAGTCTCGGGGTGCAGCATCTGCTGCTGGCGGCAGGCGCGTTCACGCTGTTCCGGGCGCTGCGGCGGGGGCACCGCAAGGCGGGGACGTTCGCCCTCCCCCGCCGGACACCGTCGCCCCTCAAGCTCCCTCTGGATCCCAACCTCGCGGTGTACTGCGCTTATTGGGGGCGCGGCTACACCTGCAACCCGTCCGCCATCCACGCCAAGGCCCGTCAACTCGCCCCGCACATCAGGTCGGTGTTCCTCGTCGAGCCCGGCCGGGAGCACACCGTCCCCGAGGGCGTCGAGCACGCGACGCTCGGCGGCCGGCGCGCCACGGAGCTGCTGGCCACCGCCACCTACCTGGTCAACAACGCCAACTTCCCGGCTGCCGTGGTGAAACGCGAGGGCAGTGTCCACCTCCAGACCCAGCACGGCACCCCTCTGAAGACGATGGGTGTCGACCAGGCGAGGTACCCGGTGGTCGCCTCGGTCACCGGCAGCTACACCACCCTGATGCGCAAGGTGGACCGCTGGGACTTCAACCTCTCCGCCAACAGCCACTCCACCCAGGTCTGGGAGCGCGCCTTCCCCGGTACGTACGAGCAGTTGGAGTACGGCTATCCGCGCAACGACGTCTTCTACACGGCCACCGCCTCCGAAGTCGCCGCGATCAGACGGACGTTGGGCGTCCCGGACGACAAGACGGCCGTCCTGTACGCCCCGACGTACCGTGACTACCGCTCCGGCTTCGAAACCGGCCTGGATCTCGCCGAGTTCTGCGCTGCGGCCGGTGACGACGTCGTCGTCCTGCTGCGCGCGCACTACTACTACGACCGGGGACGGCGGCTCGGCGCCGGGCGGGTGATCGACGTGACCGGGCATCCGTCGGCCGAGGAAGTCTGCCTGGCCGCCGACGTGTTGGTGACGGACTACTCCTCGATCATGTTCGACTACGCCAACCTGGACCGGCCGATCGTGGTGTACGTGCCCGACTGGGAGGTGTACGCCGAGACCAGGGGCGTGTACCTCGACCTGCCGGGGGCACCGCCGGGTCCGGTGGCGCGGACGCCGGAGGAACTGGGGCGGATCTTCGCCGAAAAGGCGTACCTGTCAAGGGAGTCGGCCGAGTTGCGGGCCGAATTCCGGTCCCGGTTCTGCGAGTTCGACGACGGGATGGCCGCCGAGCGGGTCGTACGGCGGGTGTTGCTCGGGGAGCCGCCCGAGGCGTTGCCGCCGGTGGTCCCGCTCGCGGAGCGCACGCCGGCGCCGGCGGCGTCGCCCGGCTCACCGGTCCCGTCCGACTCGGCAGCCCTGTCCGGCTCGTCGTCCTCGTCCACAAGGAGTTGACGTGCCGCGTTTCAGCGTCGTCGTGCCCTGTTTCGACGTCCAGAGTTTCCTGCGCGAGTGTCTGGACTCGCTGCTCACGCAGTCGTTCTCGGACTTCGAGGTGATCGCCGTCGACGACTGCTCGCCGGACGACAGCGGGCGGATCCTCGACGAGTACGCGGCGCGCGACGAGCGGGTGCGGGTGCTGCACCTGCCGGAGAACGCCGGCCTCGGCCCCGCGCGCAACGCCGGTATGGCGCAGGCGCGCGGCGACTACCTGTTCTTCCTCGACAGCGACGACACGCTCACGCCGGGCGCGCTCGCGGCGATCGCGGACCGGCTCGCGGAGAGCGGCGATCCGGACGTCCTGGTCTTCGACTACGCGCGCTCCTACTGGTGGGGCGGGGTCCGCCGGAACGTTCTCGCGCACGTGCTGGCGAGGACGGACGAGGTGTTCTCGGCGTCCCAACTCCCCGAAGTCCTCGACCTGATGATGGTCGCGTGGAACAAGGTGCAGCGCCGCGACTTCGTCGAGCGGCACGGCTTCGCGTTCCCGCCGGGCTACTACGAGGACACGCCGTGGACGTTCCCGGTCATGTTCAGCGCCGAGCGGATCGCGCTGCTCGACCGCGTCTGCGTGTTCTACCGCCAGCGCCGCCAGGGCAGCATCCTGTCCACCACGAGCCGCCGCCACTTCGAGATCCACGAGCAGTACGGCCGGGTCTTCGCCTTCCTCGACTCCCGCCCGGAGCTGGCGAGTTGGCGCCCGTTCCTGCACCGCAAGCTGGGCGAGCACTGCCTCGACATCCTCGGCAGACCGAACCGGCTCCCGCCCGCCGACAAGGCCGAGTTCTTCCGCCGTACGGCCGAACTGTTCCGTACGCACCGGCCGGGCGAGGAATCGATTCCGCCGAACCTGCGGGTGCTGTACGGAAGTTGGCCGGCCTATCTGGCCCGGCAGCGCATGGAGGGCGTCCGGAAGCGGCTGCGCGAGGCGGCCGTGCCCCGCGCTCGCCGGACCGCCGCCAGGGCCCGCCTGAACCGGCCCCTCGATCCCAACTTGGTGCTGTACTCGGCGTTTTCACACCGGGGCGTGCTCGGCGACCCTGCCGCGATCTACTCCAAGGCGCGCGAGATCGCCCCGCAGTTGCGCGGCGTGTGGGTCGTCCGGGACGACGCGACGCGCGTGCCCGAGGACGTGGAACGCGTCCTGCCCGACTCCCGCGCCTACCGCCGACTCGCGGCCAGTGCCTCGTACTTCGTCAACAACGTCACCTGGCCCGGGGGGCTCGTGAAGCGTCCCGGGAGCACGCACATCCACACCCACCAGGGCACCCCGCTCAAGTACATGGGCGCCGACCTCCTCACCAAACCCGGCGCCCGCTACGGGATCGACGTACCGCGCATGCTGCGCCAGGCCGACCGCTGGGACCACAGCCTGGTCGCCAATCCGCACTCGGAGCTGGTGTGGGAGCGGGCTTACCCGTGCCACTTCGCGTCGGCGCGCACCGGCAGCCCGCGCAACGACGTCCTGGTAACCGCCTCCCCCGACAGGGGAGTTGAGGTGCGCGAGCGGCTCGGCATCCCCGCCGGGGACACCGTCGTCCTGTACGCGCCGACCCGCCGCGACCACGTCCGGGGCGGGCACGTCGACCGGATCGACCTCGCCCGGTTCGCCGCCGGGCTCGGCGCGGGCCACACCCTCGTCGTACGGCTGCACCCCTCGCTCGCGGCGGGGCCCGTGCGCGGGCTGGGGCTCACGGAGCTGCACCGGCGCGGGGTGCTGGTCGACGCGACGGACGAACTCCACGTGGAGGACGTCATGTTGGCGTCCGACGTCCTCGTCACCGACTACTCGGCCCTGATGTTCGACTACGCCAACCTGGACCGGCCGATCGTCGTGCACGCCGACGACCTCGCCACGTACACCGCCGCGCGGGGACTGTACTTCGACGTCGCCGCCGAGCCGCCCGGCCATGTCACGTACAGCCAGGCGGAGTTGGCGGAGCTGTTCGCCTCGGGGCGCTGGCGGGACGAGGAATCCGCCCTGCTGCGCAAGGAGTTCAGGGCGCGGTTCTGCGCGTTCGACGACGGACATGCCGCCGAGCGCGTCGTACGGACCCTGCTGCTCGGCGAGCCGGCGGCGGGCGGGTGAGGGTTCGGGCGTGGGTGCTCGTGCTGGGGGCGCTGTTCGCCGTGTGTCAACTCGCGGGCGTGACCGGGCGGGACACGCCCGACTCCAAGAACTACCTGTCGTACGCGCTGTCGTTGCGCGGCGACGGCAAGCGGGCGGCGGCCTCGGCGACGATCGACTACGTGTGCGCGGGGCGGGGGTCGATCGCCGCCCGGCGGCAGGGTGTTGATGTCACGCGGTTCCGTGAACCCGGTCCTCGTACGCGAGTTGTCGCCGCTTGCCGGGCGAAGGAGTGGCGGGCGGTCGAGGCGCGGCTTCGGGGCGGTCAAGTCGCGGGCCGTACCGTGCCGTTCGCGTCCGCCCGGTTCATGCGGATCTTCGAGGCTCGGCCCGGCTATCCGGCGTATCTCGTGCCGTTCCTCGTGGTGTTCGGGGTGACGTGGGGGGTGTGGGCGGCGAGTGTGAGCGTCGCCGTGCTCGGTGGGGTGCTGGTCTTCCTGATCCTGCGGACGCTGCGTGCGCCGCCTGCCGCGTGCCTGACCGGGCAGGTCCTGTACTACGTCCTGCCGGTCGGGACGACCGCGATGCGGCCGATGGCCGAGGGGCTGATGCTGGCGCTCACGCTGACGGCGTTGTGGGGATGCGCGCTGGTCGTGGAGCGTGGGCGGGTCGAGGCCGGTGTCTGTCTGATCGGCTTCGCGCTGGCCGCGTTGTTCGCCGTCAAGCACTCGCAGGCGCTGTTCCTCGCGGTGTGCCTCGTTGTTGCTGCAACCGGTTTCCGTCTGTTGCGGCCCCGGCGTGGGGTGGGCGCGATCGCGGGCGTGGGTCTCGGTGGGGTGCTGGGGGTGGTGCTGCTGGCCCGGGTGCTGCACTTTCCGTCGGCCTCCGAGAGCGTCCAGGATCTGCTGACCGGGCATTTCGCGTATCCCGACCGGGCGCGGCCGTGGGGCGAGCTGCTGCGGCTGGAGGCGCGGTTCTGGGTGGAGTGGCTGCGGCGGCAGTTGTGGGAGCCGTTGCTGCTCGTTTCTGTCGCCGCCGGGGTGTGGGGGGTGGGGC
>NZ_LIRL01000788.1 GCF_001419795.1 Streptomyces niveiscabiei | reverse complement strand
TCCGAGCCCGTACCGAACGGGTCGCCCGGGATGACCGACGGCTTCATCGCGACGAAGGTCAGCGCGGCGGCGACGGGGACGCCGATGAACGTCCACAGACGGCGTCGCCTGCGCGCCCGCGCCTCGGTGTTCTGCCAGGCGGGGCCGGTGCGCCAGCCCTCGGGGAGCTCGCCCCGCGCCTCCTGCTCGCGCAGGCGCGCGGTCACCATGCGGGCGCGCGCGGACGGCTCCTTCGGTACGTCGTCCGGTCTCTTCGCCGGGTCCTCCACGGTCTCGCGCAGGAACTTGTCCCAGTCGTCGTCGGATATGTCGGGCACGGTGGCCATCCCCCTCGGTCCTCACGCAGGCTTCTGCGGCAGCAGAGCGTAGAGCGTGATGCGGCCCACATCGAAACCGCGTGATGTGGACCACATAAAAATTCCGTGAGAAACCGTGCAACCTTTCCCGCTGCTCGCGGATCAAACCTCCCGTAACACGGGCCACACCCGCGCCCCCAACGCGGAAGGTCTCCCGCCGACACGGCACGCCACCCGGGCGCGCCGTGCCTGACAACCCGAGGTCTTCTCATGAAGCTCCGCCGTGCCATAGCCGTGGCCGCCGCGACCGCCGCACTGTCCCCGCTGGTCCTGATGTCCGCGCCGTCCGCGTTCGCGGAGGACGGCACGTCCGCATCCCCGTCGCCGTCGGTCTCGGCGAGCGAGTCGGCGCCCGAGGCGGCGCCGTCGTCCCCGGCGGCCGACGACACGACCGGTGACGACAAGGGTTCCGCGTCGCCGAGCACCTCGTCGTCGAGCACGCCGAGCGGCAGCGCGTCCGGTACGCCGACGGGCACGCCGTCCGCGAGCACGTCGGTCAGCTCCACGCCGTCGGCCCCGGCGGAGGTCGACTACTGCGAGTCCGAGGACGAGGACGCCCCCTTCGGCGTCGACGAGAACCTGACCACCGGAATCACCGGTGTGCCCTCGGCGGTCGTCGCCGGCAGCGGCTGGAAGAACATCACCTTCAAGGTCTCCAACATCGGCGACCAGACGATCAAGAACATCAAGCCGATGGTGGGCATCGCCGCGTTCACCGAGGAGGAGGACTACTCCTCCAAGCTGACGCTCCAGATCCTCCAGAAGTCCACCGGCACCTGGAAGACCCTGGCGGACGCCTCGGACGAAGGCGCGACGCTCTCCGCGATCAACCTCGCCGGCGGCCAGTCCGTCTCGTACAAGCTGCGCTTCAGCGTCGACGTCAGCGTGCCCAGGTCCTTCGGCATCACCGGCGGCATCGCGATGTACTCGGACTCCGAGGGCTGCTGGATCTCCGACGACCCGAACCTCATGACCTACCGGTTCCAGGTCCTCGCCGCCGGTTCGAAGCCCGGTAAGCCGGGCAACGCCAAGCCCCAGACGGGCGGCGCCAAGCCGGTCAACCTGAACGACGTCGAGGTCACCGGAAGCCTCGCGGAGACCGGTTCGTCCTCCGCGCTTCCGATGATCGGTCTCGTCGGCGGCGCGGCCGTCGTCGCCGGCGCGGGCGCGATCTTCATCGTCCGCCGCCGCAAGGCGGACGGCAGCCACGCGTAATACCTGAGGACGACGGAGGGACCTGCGCTCGGAGGGGGGCGCAGGTCCTTCCGTGCTTTCAGTCCCCCTTCGGGGGTACGACCGGCATCCCGAGGAACGGCAGCCTCAGCGCCCCGAACGCCTCTTCCGGCACCGCCGGTGACTTCGGCTCGACGGCGGCGAGCCGCTCGTACGCCTCCCCCTGCGCAGGCCGCGTGTCGGGCTCGCCCTTGTTCGGCCAGTACGCCATGGCCCGTTCGGCCTGCGCGGTGATCGTCAGGGAGGGGTTCACGCCGAGGTTCGCGGAGACGGCGGCCCCGTCGACGACGGAGATCCCGGGGTGGCCGTAGAGCCGGTGGTAGGGGTCGATGACGCCGCTCTCCCGGGAGTCCCCGATGGGGCACCCGCCGAGGAAGTGCGCGGTGAGCGGAGTCCCCATCAGCTCACCGACGTTGGACCCGGCGAACCCGTTGATGTCGGCGGCGATGGCGGACGCGGCTTCCGAAGCGGCCCTGATCTGCTGGGGGTTGGGCGCGCCGTGCCCCTGACGGGCCGTCAGCAACCCCTTGCCCACGCCCGACGGCTTCAGGTACGTCGTGAGCGAGTTGTCCAGCGACTGCATGACGAGCCCGATGATGGTCCGCTCGGACCACTTGCGGTTCGACAGGGACCGCAGCAGCAGCATCGGGTGCCGGGCGATGTGCGCGAGCCATCCGGCGACCCTCGACGACCCTTCCGCGTACGGGACTTGGACGATCGACAGCCCGCCCATCGCGTTGGACCCCTTGCCGTACCGCACGGGTTCGATGTGCGTGCTGGCGTCGGGGTGCACGGACGAGGTGATGGCGACCCCGCGCGTGAAGTCGGGGCTGCGCCCGGTGGCCTTCCGGTAGCGCCGCTCGTCGGTCTGCGCCCCCACGAGCGCCTCGGAGTTGGTCCGGGTCAGCTCCCCCAACCGCTCGGACAGGTACGGGAGTTGGCCGCCCGCCTTCATCCGGTGCAGCAGCGTCTGCGTGCCGTAGGTGCCGGCCGCGAGGACGACCCTGCGGGCGGTGTAGATCCGCCCCTTGCCCTTGCGCCGGTTGTCGGTGGGCAGCGTGGCGACCGCGTACCCGCCGCGCGAGTCGTCGGTGACGGAGACGACGGTGGTCATCGCGTGCACCGTCGCCCCGGCCTTCTCGGCGAGGTACAGGTAGTTCTCGTTGAGGGTGTTCTTCGCGCCGTGCCGGCAGCCGGTCATGCACTCCCCGCACTCGGTGCAGGCCCGCCGCTTCGGCCCGGCCCCGCCGAAGTACGGGTCGGCGACCTCCTCACCGGGCTTGGCCTTCGGCCCCTGCCCGTCCGCGTCCTCGCCGTCCCCGAAGTAGACGCCGACCGGCGCCATGTGGAAGGTGTCGCCGACGCCCATGCGCTGCGCGGCGGCCTTGAGGTGGACGTCGGAGGGGGTGACGGTCGGGTTGAGCCGCACGCCGAGCATCCGCCGGGCCTGGTCGTAGTACGGCGTCAACTCCCCTTCCCAGTCGGTGATTTCCTTCCACTGGGGGTCCTCGAAGAACGCCTTGGGCGGTACGTAGAGGGTGTTGGCGTAGTTGAGGGACCCGCCGCCGACCCCGGCGCCGGCCAACACCATGACGTTGCCCAGGAGATGGATGCGCTGGATGCCGTAGAAGCCGAGCCGGGGTGCCCAGAGGTAGTTCCTCAGGTCCCAGGAGTTCTTGGGCAGCAGCTCGCGGCCGAACCGGCGTCCGGCCTCCAACACGCCCACCCGGTAACCCTTTTCGGTGAGGCGCAGCGCGGTCACGGACCCGCCGAAGCCGGAGCCGACGACCAACACGTCGTAGTCGTAGGCGACTTGGGACTGCTCTGACACGCTGCCTCCTACCGGAACCGGAAAGCCTTCATCGCCCGAAGGCTGCGGCTCATGAACCGCGCGTACTTCTCGTCGTCCATGCCGAGCGAGGGCGCCATCGGCAGCAGCCGCTGGTGCGCGACCGTCTGCGCCTCGGTGTACTTGAGGATCCCCTCGGAGCCGTGCCGCCTGCCGAGCCCGGAGTCCTTCATGCCGCCCATCGGCGACTGGACGCTCCCGTACGCGGACGCGTATCCCTCGTTGACGTTGACGGTCCCGGTCCGCAGCCGCGCGGCGACGGCCCGCCCACGCCGCCCGTCCTTCGTCCACACGGACGCATTGAGGCCGTACGACGTGGAGTTGGCGAGCGCGACGGCCTGGTCCTCGTCCGCGAACCGGTAGATGGCGACGACCGGCCCGAACGTCTCCTCCCCGCACACCGCCATCGGCGTCTCGACGCCTTCGAGGATGGTCGGCTCGTAGAAGTAGGGCCCGATGTCGGGCCGGGCCACGCCGCCCGTGACGACGGTGGCCCCCTTGGCGACGGCCTCTTCCACGTGCCGCGTCACGGTGTCGAGCTGCCGCTGCCCCACCAGCGAGCCCATCTCGGCACCGTAGGCGAGGGAGTTGCCGAGCCGCATGGCCCGCGTGCGGGCGGCGAACCGGTCGAGGAAGACGTCGGCGATCGACTCGTGGACGTACAACCGCTCGATGGACACGCAGAGTTGACCGGCGGAGGAGAAGCAGGCCCGGACGGCGCCGGCGGCGGCCTTCTCGATGTCCGCGTCCTTCAGCACCAACATCGCGTTCTTGCCGCCGAGTTCGAGCGACACCCCGACCAGCCGGGCGGCGGCGCCCTGCGCGACCTCGCGGCCGACGCGGGTGGAGCCGGTGAAGGAGACGTAGTCGGCGTGCCGGACCAGCTCGGGGCCGATGACCGGGCCGTCGCCGAGCACGACCTGGAACACCTCGGCGGGGAGGCCCGCCTCGATCAGCAGGTCGCGCGCCCACAGCGCGGTGAGGCAGGTCTCCGTGTCGGGCTTCATGACGACGGCGTTGCCCGCGACGAACGCCGGGATCGCGTCGCCGACGGACAGTTCGAGGGGGTAGTTCCAGGGGGCTATCTGCCCGACCACCCCTCGGGGATGACGCAGTTCGGTGACCTTGGTGAGACTGGGGATGGCTCCCGTGTGCCCCTTGGCCCTCAGGTACGACGGTCCCCTGCGGCCGTAGTGCCGGGCGGCGACCGCGACGGCCTGCACCTCCTCGTGCGCGTGCAGCCTCGCCTTGCCGGTCTCCAGCTGGACCAGGTCGAGGACCTCCGCCTGGCGCTCCAGGAGCAGGTCGTGGAAGCGCAGCAGCACCGCCGCCCGCTCCCTGACCGGCGTCCGCGCCCAGACGTCCTGCGCGGCGCGGGCCCGCTCGAAGGCCAGCGCCACGTCCTCGGGCGTCGACTCGGGCAGGTCGGCGAGCTTCTCCCCGGTGAACGGCGTGTGGTTGGCGGTGCGCCCCGAGCCCACGACGCCCTTCGTGAGCTGGGCGACCAGTTCGGGGGTGACCACGTCCGCCGCGGTGCGCACCCCGGCCGGGGCCGGGGCGACGGGGTTCGTGCCGTGCGGGGCGCTGCTGGGAGCCTGCGAGTCCGTCATGACGCGCAGGGTATGCCGCCGCCACGCCTTTGGGTACCCGTCGGTAACGCGGATTCACCGCACCCGCACACCGCGCCAGCGTTCACTGGCGAGGAAGCCGCTGATCAGGGGGTTCACCGAGCCGCCGGGACAGGCGCGGCCGGTTCCTGCCGGATCGCCGCCGGGCCCCTGCCCGGTAGCCGCCCGGTCACCCGAAAAAGAGGCTGAGCGGAAAGGGCCGCCGCCGCGCCGGCTCCTGGACGTCGTACCCGCTCTGCTCCTCAGGTACGACGACCCGCTCACGCGGCGCCTCCCTCTCAGGTACGACACCCCGAGCACGCCCGTCACCCGCGTCCCCCTCAGGTACGACACCCCCGGAGACCGCCCGCAACACCTCCTCCACCTCACCGGCACCCATCCGCTCCCCCGGCTCCTTCACCAGCAGCCCCGAGAGCACCGCCCCCAGTTCACCGGCCTGCACCGGCTCGGGCACCTCCCCGGCGAGCACCGCCGCGAGCGTCTCCTCGGCGGTACCCCGCCGAAACGGCGACACCCCCTCGACAGCGGCGTACAGCAACACCCCCAGCGACCACAGATCCGACTCGGCCCCGGCATGCCCCCCGGCGGCCCACTCCGGCGCCGCGAACTCCAACTCCCGTACGGTGCCCCCCTCTTCGTACCCATGGGCGATCCCGAAGTCGGTCACCACGACCTGCCCGTCCGCCCCGAGGAGCACATGCTCGGGGCGTACGTCCCGGTGCACGATCCCGACCGCGTGCGCGGCCCGCAGAGCCCCCAGTACGACGCCCCCGACCCGGGCCGCCTCCACGTACCCCAGCGGCCCCAGCTCCAGCGCCTCCGCGAGCGACTCCCCCTCGACCAACTCCATGACGACCCAGGGAAGTTGATCCTCTCCCTCGACCACCACGTCCTGGATCACGACAGCCCCGGGGTGCTCCACGCGAGCAGCGGCGCGGGCCTCCTGGTACAGCCGGTGCGCGGCCCGCCGGAACTCCTCGCTGCCCGGCTCCCCCGGCACCCGAGGCGCCTTGACGGCAACCTCCCGCCCGGCCTCCACGTCCCAGGCCCGCCACACAACTCCCGCCCCCTCACC
>NZ_LIRL01000787.1 GCF_001419795.1 Streptomyces niveiscabiei | reverse complement strand
TGGACCGCGGCAACCAGACCCGGTGGGTCAGAACTCGACCGCCCACACCGGGTCAGGATTCAGGCGCCGGACAATTCACCCCCGCGTCCGCGGGAAGCACCCGAGGTCGAACGCCACAGGTCACTCGCCCCGCGGTTCACCCCCGCGTCCGCGGGAAGCACGACCTCCACCGCGGCGACGTGTCCGTCGTCAACGGTTCACCCCCGCGTCCGCGGGAAGCACCCGATCGCCATGGATCAGCCCTCCTTCTGCGGCGGTTCACCCCCGCGTCCGCGGGAAGCACACCGGCAGCCGACAGTGGACCCAGATCTCCTCCGGTTCACCCCCGCGTCCGCGGGAAGCACGAGATCCGCAGCCTCGCCCCGTACACGTTCAGCGGTTCACCCCCGCGTCCGCGGGAAGCACCCGGGTCCTGAGGCGGTGTCGCTGCGGGGCGCCGGTTCACCCCCGCGTCCGCGGGAAGCACATTTCCCGTGTGGCGGGAGGACCACTTGTCGACGGTTCACCCCCGCGTCCGCGGGAAGCACCGCAAGCGGAGCAAGCTATCCCCGAAGAGTGTCGGTTCACCCCCGCGTCCGCGGGAAGCACGCGTACGGACCGCAGACGGCCGCACAGCGATTCGGTTCACCCCCGCGTCCGCGGGAAGCACGACACGGTCGCCGACCTGATGCCGTCCCAGTGCGGTTCACCCCCGCGTCCGCGGGAAGCACGTAGGGCTGGGTGCCGTCCGGGCCGCCGTCCCAGGTTCACCCCCGCGTCCGCGGGAAGCACGTACGCGTCCCGCCCGGAGCGTCAGCCAACGACGGTTCACCCCCGCGTCCGCGGGAAGCACCGCCACTTCACCTGGTACGTGATCTCGCCCGACGGTTCACCCCCGCGTCCGCGGGAAGCACGCCCTGTGGGACGACGACGAGTACGAGGCGTACGGTTCACCCCCGCGTCCGCGGGAAGCACGCGCCCAAATCCCTCCCCGGCAACCAGCGGCACGGTTCACCCCCGCGTCCGCGGGAAGCACGGAGCGACGCAGAACGCGCAGACCAGCGGGACCGGTTCACCCCCGCGTCCGCGGGAAGCACTTCGCTTCGACGCCGGCCGCCGCCCCGAGGATCGGTTCACCCCCGCGTCCGCGGGAAGCACATCGCCTGCCGTCGGGATCCACAGGGTGTGGTCGGTTCACCCCCGCGTCCGCGGGAAGCACCCGTGGCAGAAGCTGTGGGTGATCCTGCCGGTCGGTTCACCCCCGCGTCCGCGGGAAGCACGCCGCACCGCCGAGGTCGAAGAGGCCCGGGAACGGTTCACCCCCGCGTCCGCGGGAAGCACACTTCCTGACCTGCACCTCAGTACCGGCTTTGCCCTCCCTTTGCCATGCTCGGCGATGCAGGCAGCCCCGTCATCCGCATGAGCGTAAGCCCGTCGAAGTCATGGGGTACCCGGCGTCGGGTGCCGGCGGTGTGGATGGCGTACCCCTGTTCCGTGGCGGCGGGGTGGATGAGGACAGCGGCGCCGTCGCCGACGGTGTCGGTGACGGCTGTCCAGAGCTGGTCGCGGACGCGGGTGGAGACGGTGCCGACGAAGATGCCGGGGACGACTTCGGTGGTCCAGCGGCTGAGGGCGCCGCGGAGGTAGTCGGGGACGGCGGTGGTGGCGATGACGAGCATGGAGGGCATCGCTCAGTCTCCGGTGGGGGCGTAGTTGACTCCGGCGGGGAGAGTGCCGGTCTTGGGGTCCCAGAGGTGGACGAGGCGGATGTCGCGGTGTTCGGGGGCGTTGTCGTCGTCCTCGGTGTCGTCGTCGTTGTCGGCGGCGGGGCTGAGGAGGGTCTGGATGTCGTGGACGATGCGCGGCAGGAGTCTGATCAGGCGGAGGTCCTCGCGGAAGGCGCGGCGCGCGTCGGATTCGGGGTCGGTGGAATGGTGGAGGGAGAAGGCGAGGGGGAGGGTGGTGTCGGCTTTGTAGAGGTCGGCAATGTCGTAGACGAAGGCGTGCTGGGTGCCGGTGTGGACGAAGCCGAGGGCGGGTGAGCAGCCGAGGGCGAGGAGGGCTGCGTGGATGATGCCGTAGAGGCAGGTGTTGGCGGCGGACAGGGCGAGGTTGACGGGGTCTTGTTCGTGCCACTGGTCGGGGTGGTAGTTGCGGCGGAAGCGGCCGATGCCGTGCTGCTGGGCGAGGAGTTTGTAGAGGGCTTTCATCCGCTGGCCTTCCATGCCGCGGAGTTGGGCGAGGGTGGTGCCGTCGGGGACGGTGGCGTCGCCGAAGCGTTTCTCGTACATGCGGACGGCGACATCGAGGCGCCGGCCGGTGTCGGCGTAGGCGGTGACCTGTTGTTCGAGCCAGTGGGTGGTGAGGGAGTCGGGGAGGATGCCGGCGTAGGCGCGGACGCCGCCGGCTCCGGTGCATACGACGCTGGTGCCGTGGCGGGCGAGGGTGGCCAGTGCGCGGGTGGTGATGGACACGCCGGGTCCGAGGAGGAGGCAGGTGAGGGCGGCGGTGGGGATGTAGACGGTGTCGGTGCGGTGGTCGTCGGTGCGGATCTGGGCGCAGACGCCGGTGTCGTCCTGGACGACGCGGACCATGTCCAGGTACAGGAAGGACAGGGAGTCAGCGATGCGCGGAAGCATGGCGAGGGTGGGGGCGGCCAGGCGTCTGCGGGCCTGGCCGCCCCCGGGTGCGGGTGTCATGCGGCGGGGGCGAGGCTGAGCAGTCCGGCGCCGTACGACTTCGCGCGGCCGATGCCGGTCAGCACGGCGTGGGTGAGGGCGTCGGGGTCGGTGACCGTGGCGGTGCCGTCGTAGCGCACGAGCTGGTAGTAGGCGGGCTTGCAGCCTGCGGCGTGGCGGCGGGCCGGGTTGAGAGGGGTGGGAACGAGGGTGTTCAGGGCGAGTCCGGCTTCGGCGGCTCGGCGGGCCCACCACTGGTCGGCCTCGGGTCCGGTGAGGGGGACGCGTTTGCCGCGTACGCCTTTGACGCCGGGGGCCGGGGGCTGGTTCTTGATGGGGTTGACGGCGATGCGGTAGCGGACCGTGCGACCCGGGTGGAGGGCGCGGAACATGGGGGTGAGGTCTTTGACGTCGCCGTGGCCGTAGCCGTCGGGGAGGCGGGTGAGGTCGAGGGCGGCGGCCTGGACGAGGAGGGTGGTGGCGTTGTCGGTCTCGTCGAGGCGGTAGAGCAGTCCGGCGCTCTGGCGGGGTGAGTCGCCCAGGCCGTCGGGGACCATCCGCATCAGGGTGCGGTGCATTCCGTCGGCGTCGCGCAGGTCGCGTCGTACGGCGGTGCTGCGGGGGTTGAGGCGGATGCGGGCGAGCGCCGCGGGCGCGGTCATGCGGCGGTCTCCTTCACGGCGTAGTCGATCAGCTTCTCGTGCAGGTGGTGCGGGTTGACCGTGAGGCGGGCGGGGAGGCGTTCGGTGGTGCGGTGGACGGTGCGGCGGTCGTGGCGGCGCCGGTCGGGGTGGAAGCTGTGCGGCAGGTCGAAGACGGTGAGGGCGTCGACGGCGTCGCCGGTTCGGGGTGGGGTCTCCCACAGGAAGGTGACGGGGACGGTGTCGTCCTGTGCGGCGGGGCGCTTTGGGTCGTGGCTGAGCGGCACCTCTTCGAGGAGGTGGCGGGCCGGGTCGTCGACGTCCGTGCGCAGCAGGAGGGGTTCGTCGGGGACGCAGGAGCGGCGGCCGAGGTAGGGGTTCCAGTGCGGCTGGTGCAGGGCGTCCGCGATCCGGGTGAGCGTCGCGGAGGGTCCGGTGACGGCGACGACGAACACGGCGTCGGCCAGGTAGTGGCGTTTCGTGATGACGGCCGCGCCCTTGTGGTCGCCGCCGCTGGTGGCCGCAGTTTGTTCCTTGGGCAGGCCGCCGCCGACGGTGTGGTAGTCGGTGAGGAGGGTGCCGGGCCGGTCGACGCGGACCGTGAACTCCAGCGCTCCGTACGCCTTCAGGGCCTCTTCGTCGTGGCGTGCGATGCCCTGGGCCGCGGCGAACATGCCGGTCAGTGCGGAGCGGGTGGGGAAGGGAGCTGTGTCGCGTTCCTTGGTGAACGCCGAGCGCTCGCCCCAGGACTGCAAGGGTCCCGCCAGCCGCAGGATCAGCCCGTTCACGCCGCGCCCCCGGGCTCCTGGCCGGTGGCGGCGAAGGCCGCGTCGAGGGCGGCGGTGACCAGGTCGTCGTACGAGGCGTGCTCGTTCCCCAGCGGGGTCAGGTCGAGGGCGTCGGGGGAGCCGTCCGGTACGGGGTCGGTGACCGTGGCGTGGCCGTGGAAGGGACGGCGGCGGCCTGCGGTGAGGCGGTTGAGGTCGTTGGCGTAGGCGGCCAGCGCCCTGCGGGAGGCGCGGGCGAAGCCGCCGCTGCTGTGGCGGACCGGCGTCTCGAACGCGGCGGCCAGCGACATCGGACGCTGTGTGCGCACCGCGAGGTAGGCGAGGTCGGGGACGGTGTGGGGAGCGGTGCTGTTCTTCTTCGCCTGGGGCAGGGAGAACAGGAAGTGCTCGGCGAACGCGCCCAGCACCGTGCGGGCGGCCTTCGCGTCACCGTCGAGGTTGGTGAGCAGGTCGGTGACGTTGACCGTGGCGTAGCGGTAGAAGACGCCGGCGCTGAACTCGCCGGTGTCGAGGTGGCCGCTGCCGGTCTCCTCCTCGTCCAGCCAGTCGTCGACGGCGGTGAAGTAGTCGCGCTGCGGTTCGGCCGTATGCGTGGTGAAGGCGTGCGCGACCTGGGCTGCGCCGTCGACATTGGCGCCCGGAAGTTCGGCGAGCATCCGTCCGAGGAGGCTGATCGAGGCCGTACGCCGCTTGAGGATCTCCTCGACACGGGCCGGCGGCAGGACCTGTCCCGGCTTCTTCTTCCCCAGGTTCTGCTCCAGCTGCTCGCGGTGTTCCGCGCAGACCTCGACGAGTTCGTCCAGGCCGCTTTCCGGGAGGAACAGCAGGACCGAGGTGTGGCCGCCCTTCTCCGTGCCGATGCCCTTCTTCCCCGCGCTGACGGCGATCTGCTCCCCCGCGAACTCCGCCAGCTCCGCGGGCCACCCCCGCGTCTTGAGCGCCTCACGGACCTTCACCGGAACCTGCCGGGTCCGCGCGGCCCGCTCGCCCAGGTCGTCCTCCACCCCGTGGCGGATGACGCGCTTCCAGGACTGGCTGGAGACCCGGATGCGGGAGGTGTTTCCGTAGCGGACCGTCTTGGGCGAACCGAGGTCGTCGCGGTTCAGGTTGGCGGCGGGAACGGTCTGAAGCGCGCTCAAGTCCAGGAACAGGGACATCAGTTGTTCTCCTCGTGCGAGTCGGAGTCGGCCACGGCGCCGTCGGCGTCTTCGGTGGCCTCGGGATTGACGGTGCGGAAGTAGCTCTCCAGCCAGCGGGTCGCGATCCGGTCGCGGTCGCGGTTCCACCAGGTGAGGTCCTCCAGCAGCACCGCCCAGTCGACGGCGACACCCCCGGTCAGCAGATGCCGGGTCAGAGCGGGCAGACGCACGTGGAAGGCGTCACTGCTCTGCCGGGCGAACAGATGCAGGTCGCCCTCGGCCGAATTCGGCTTGATCACCTGGGCGTTGACGGCCGCGGCGAGACTGGCTCCGAGATTCGGACGCTTCCGCCACTGCGGTACGGGTTCCGTACCCTCGGCGCGTTCCTCGTCGGCGTCACGGGCCACCCGGGGGCGCGCCGCGATCAGGGCGGCGACCGCGTAGTGAGCGCGTTTGGCGTCGTAGTGCATACCTTCGTCGGGCAGGAGTCGTACGACGTGGCGGTGGAGGCGGTTGCAGCGCTCCACGGGACGGCCGAGACCGGTACGCAGGTCGGACTGGGGCCGTTTCTCCTTGCACAGCGACACGACGGCCGCGACGAACTCTTCGGACGGCCGCACCTCGGCGGCCGGTGGTACGGGTGTGGTGCTCATGGGCGGTGTTCCTCCCAGGACGGTCGGGATCAGTCGGTGGTGCGCAGAAGCGCGAGAAGACCGGCGCGGGCTTTGTTGCGGGCGCGCGCCACCCGGATGTCGGCCCGGTTGACGGGACCGATGGCCTCGTCGAGCGCTGCGAGCGCGGCCTTCACCAACGGCGGTCTCGGGGCCACGTCGCACTTCTGCGGGTCGGCCATCTCCCAGAACTCCCGCTCGGCCACGGACCAGTAGCGGACCAACGCCGTGCTCACCCACGGCCCCGGACGGCGCCGGTCCAGCGTGAGCCTCGGCGCCGAGGCGGCACTCGCGTCGGTGGCGAGCTTCCACGCCACACGCGCGGCTCTGTCCAGGCTCGCGCCGACGGTCTCGGCGGCCTCATGACAACGCGCCAGGTGACGTGCCATCCGCGGGTCGGTCTCCTCCTGCCACTTCAGCACCGGCGGGGTCATCGCCTCGAACCAGGACGTGTCGGTCTGCTTGCCGTCCTGGACGAAGCCGTACGCCCTCACGCGCAGCGCCGGACGCAGCGGTTCGGGAAGGCCGTTGAGGTTCGGCGGCCGTACCGTCGTGTGCGCGCCGTCCATCAGCAGCAGCGCGTCCACGTCCCGCCACAGCGCCCGCTCCCCGTCCGCCTCCCTCACCCGCAGCTCCCCGTCCTGGCCCCGGTCGAGGATGACGTGCGGATCGTGTCCGGCCTGCCGGGGACCATGGAGGGACCACGTGATGTACGCGTCGGTGACCTCGCGGCGGTCGTCGGACGGAACCAGCAGCACGGCGTGCCGGAACCGTCCGGTCAACAGCCGCCCCGGCCACGTGAGTTCCTCTGGAGGGCGGAGGGGGTCCGGCAGGCTGTCGGCCTCCCACGGGCAGGTGTCCTCCGCCTCCGCGAGGGAGCCGTCCGGGAACGGGACCCCCAGGACGAGACTGGTGAACAGGTCCGGCCCCCACGCGTGGTACGAGACCGACTTGCGCAACGGACCCGCGTCCCCGCTCCCCGTACGGTCCTCGCTGATACGACGCGGAGTGCACTGCCCGGCCGGGCCGTAGTAGAGCTGCGCGATCAGGTGCCACGCCGCCTCGGCCGCCGACACCGCGACCGGGTCACCGTCCGTGAAGTGACCGAACAGCACAGCCCCGTTGACACCGGTGGGCCGTCCGAAGACCAGCTTGTTCACCCCCGACGGGTTCGGCACCCCCTGCGCCGACACACACTCCGCCACGAGCCGGGGGTCCTGAAGAAAGGGCCGCTGCGGATCGAACAGATCGAAACGCCCCTCAGGCACCCTCTCGTCCAGATAGGCGTCAACAGCAGCGGGATCGAACCGTCCTGCCGTCAGCACCCGGCCCCTCAGGTCCAGCCACTCGCTGATCTCCTCCCCCGCGTCCTCGTCGTCCAGACGCTCACCCCCGTCGTGCGCGATCCGGGCGGTCATCGCCGCCAGAAGCCGCAGCAGCCCGGATGCGGCCGGCGCCACCGGCAACTCCAGATCGACGATCCGATGCGCCTCGTGGAACAGCCCCCGCAGCCCCACCCGCCCGGCACGGCC
>NZ_LIRL01000786.1 GCF_001419795.1 Streptomyces niveiscabiei | reverse complement strand
ACCCTGGGTGCGGCCGGCGGTGCGGCCGAGGGGGCCGTCGGGTACGGCACCTCCTGCGCGGCGAGCGAAGAGGGGTGCAGCGGGAGCGGGGCCGCGAAGGCGGCTGGGGTCGGGGCGCTGACGGGGGGTCTGTTCGGGGCCGCGGTCAGCAAGTACGGGCCGAAGGGGAAGCAGAAGGCGGCTTCGGAAGAGCCCCCTGGCCCGAGTTGCCGCGTCAAGGCCCCGCACAGCTTCACGGGGCTGACTGGCGTGCTGATGGCCAACGGCACGGTGAAGCCGATCTCCGAGGTCAAGGCCGGCGATTACGTCCTGACGGCCGAGCCCGGCAAGAAGGAGAAGGAGAAGCACCGCGTCAAGGAAGTGATCGTCACCAAGACGGACCGTGACTACGTCGACGTCGTCGTCGACACGAAGTCGGGGCCGAAGACGATCCAGACGACCGAGCATCACCAGTTCTACGAGGTCAGCGAGAACAGGTGGACGCAGGCGGGGGATCTCAAGGCGGGGCAGACCCTCCAGGACGCCGAGGGCGCTCCGGCCGAGATCGTTGAGGTCGTGTCCTATGTGGCTCAGAGGGTCACCTATGACCTGAGTGTGGAGGGCCTCCACACGTACCATGTGGTCGCGGGGGCCACTCCGGTACTGGTTCACAACTGTGGTGGAGCGCGATTTGAGGTCGACAGCAATGGTGTTGTTACAGATACTCAGACGGCAATGCCAACTCAGAGGTATAACCGACAGCGTGACTACGGTGGCGCTCAAACGACCTCTCCTGCTGGGCAGGCGGCACGCTCGACGGCGACCGGACAAGAGTGTCCGGAGTGTGGCAACATCATGCAGCCAGGAACAAGAAATGCACCGGTTCCCGAGCATGACCCGCCGCTCGTTCTCCACTACTACTTTCATGGAGGGTGGGAGATGACGGACGCTCAGCGGCGCGCATATGCGCAAGTCGGAATCAATGGCGCAGCCTGCCTCGCGTGTCAAAGAAGTCAAGGTGCGGTCATGGCGAGAATATCTCGGCGAATCGCCAAAGCGTTCGGGATGAGGTAATGGGACACTCGGCAGTAGTGCATGAGGCGTTGCGGCGGCATCTAGAAAATAGCTGGCCTGATCGCCATCACGAAGAGTTTCGATGGATGCTCGGTCCGATTGAGCAGGTGCTGCCGAGCTTCGCAGTACATAGAGTCTCACCTCTTGGGTCAGGTGATTCCTATATGTATCTGTCCGTTGGTGCTTTCGGCGTTGATGGTGAAACGATGAGTGAGTTCTTCGTTATGTCGCCCACTGAGTCTCCGCGACATGTTGAAACTCTTGCGATGGTCGCTCACTATCACAGTTTTCCGCAGCATCGCTTGAGTCACGGATCGGTGTTGGATATTGGACGTTCATGGGTGGAGGGTTCCATGAATCATCATCTTTTCGTGTCCTGGCCGTACAGTTTGGATCGGAGGGCGGCTACCTGTATGGCGGGGGGAAAAGAGATCACCTATCTTTGGCTGATCCCGATCTCAGCTGAAGAAGCGAGGTTCGCGAGAGAGGTCGGGACTGAAGCGCTGGAGGAGCGTCTCGAAGATTCAGGGGTTAATCTTCTGGATCCGTTGCGCAACTCTACTGTCTAAAGGTCTTCAGGATCTCGTACGCTTCGCGAAGGTATTTCGCCTCTGGCGAGGATCGGCGTTCCGCAGCATCGACGACTTCCAGTGCGCGCCAATGGTTTGAAGGGATGCCCCGGCCGCTCAGTATGGCTTTCTGGACGGCATCGCATGCTTCGTCAAGGCGATTCTCGTTCAATAGCACCAGCGCGAGATCGATATCGGCTGAAGCTACCCGGCGAGGCCATTTAAAGAAGTCGCCAGACGGACCCAGCTGGGCGATTACCGGTAGTTCGTTAAACCCGGCGGTAGAGATCAAGGGGTCTGCCGGTGGTGACGGCGTCCAGGGCTGTTGCAAAGTCTGACGGTCTTGAATTGTTGCTGGTCAGCTGAGTCCGAGGAGGTCGAGTGGACGGCGGAAGGGCTCGTAGGACATCTCGCGGATTCCGGCGGCGATGTTGGCGTGGCTTGCCGCTCGTAGGACGTTGACCGCGAAGCTGCGGAGCGTGGCCATATTGTCCGGGCCGTGACCGGTGCGGATCTTCGAGGCGTCTTCGGCGAAGGTGGTGTCGCGGACGAAGTGGAGCCGGTTCTCGATCACCCACTGGGAGCGGGCCAGTTGTCCGAGGCGCTGGGGGGGGGATGCCTGGCGGGTCGGCAGGTCGGTGAGTGCGTAGACGGTCTGCCGGGTGACCTTGCAGGTCCTGATGTCGGTGCGGTGGCGCAGGATTTTCACGGCCTGGACCGCGTGGGGAAAGTCCAGGCCGAGGTCGGTGACCGTCAGGGCCCTGGTCGCCCTCGTCTCCTTGCGGCCGTGCCCCGTGTCTCACGGTCGTAGCGCCGGGCGGTGGCAAGCTTCCACGGCAGTTCCCTCAGCTGCCGCAGCAGCCCGGGCTGGTTGGCCTTGGCCACCAGCAGGTAGTGCGCCTGTTTCTCCTCCACCAGGAACCGGGCATGGGCGCGCTGGGTGTGCAGGGCGTCTTATGAAGACGTGCGGGTTATGCCGATGTCGGCATAAGGCGTCGGCGGTCACCGTCACACCGGCCAGGTCGAACGGCTCCAGCAGGGCGGCGAAGCAGGTGATCTCGTTGGTCTTGTCCGGCACCCGCAGCTGGGTGACGGTCTGCCCGGTACCGGTCATCGCGGCCGGCAGGTGTGCGGCCGGGCTGGTGACGGTGCGCGAGCCCCGGGCGTTCTTGCCGTCCACCGCGAGGGTGTCGGCCCCGGCCGGATCGGTGCCGAGCAGGTCGGCGAGCCCGCCCGGGCAGACCGCGTTCAGGACCCGGCGTATCGTCGCCGTGCTTGGCGCGACGCGGACGCTGAACACTGTGGCCTCACGGGCGCCGAGCGGGGCGAGGGCCGCCTGCGGGGCCGACTTGGCCCACTGAGGGTTTTCAGGGTGGC
>NZ_LIRL01000785.1 GCF_001419795.1 Streptomyces niveiscabiei | reverse complement strand
CCTCTCCCCCGCCCCGCCCGATGCGACTCCGTGAGTTTCAGGAGCAGATCCCGGCGTGAGCCGAACGCGTCGAGCGCGCCCACCCTGGCGAGTCGCTCGGCGAGGGGCCGGCTCGGGCGTGCCCGGTGCCAGAAGTCCTCCAGCGAGGTGTAGGGCTGCCCGGCGACGATGCGGGCGCTCTCGGCGTCGGTGATGCCCCGGACCTGGGCGAGTCCGATCCGTACCCCCCATTTCCCGGACACCAGTTCGAGTGTGTGAGCGTCGCGGGACACGTTCACGTCGGGCAGCAGCAGCGGCACCCCGTGCCGGCGTGCGTCGGCCGCGAGAACCCGCTTGTGGTACATGCCGGGATCGTGCGTGAGGAGCCCGGCGAGCAGCGCGGCCATGCGGTGCGCCTTCAGCCAGCTCGACTGGTACGCGGGGTGGGCGAAGGCGGCGGCATGGGCCTTGGCGAACCCGAAGCTGCCGAAGCTCTCCAGGACTCCCCACACCTCGCGTACCGCCCCCACGGAACACCCGCGTCTGCGCGCCAGGTCGGCGAACCAGGCCCGCACCCTCCCCTTGCGCTCGTCGTCGGACAGCGCGCGCCGCGCCTCGTCGGCCGTCGCCCGGTCGCAGCCGGTCATGGTCGCGATGATCTCGATGACCTGCTCGTGGTAGACGACCTGCCCTTCGGTCTCGGCGAGGATCGGCTCCAGGTCGGGGTGGGGGCACCGGGGCCGGCGTCCGCTCTCGCGGGCCTGGATCAGCGGCGAGACCATGTCCGCGGCGACGGGCCCGGGCCGGAAGAGGCTGATGTCGAGCGCGAGGTCGCCGAAGGTGCCGGGCCGCAGATTGCGGACGAGTTCCCGCTGGCCGGGGCTCTCCAGCTGGAACGTGCCCATCGTGTCGCCGGCCTGGATCATCCCGTACGTCGCCGGGTCGTCCGGCGGCACCTGCGCGGGGTCGTCGAGGTCGAGCCGCTCACCGGTGACGCGCTCGATCTCGGCGACGGCGTGCGCGAGCGCGGACTGCATCCGTACGCCGATGACGTCGATCTTGGGGTGCCCGGTGTCCTCGATGTCCTCCTTGTCGAACTGGGACATGGCGATGTTCTCGACGGTGGTGGGCGCCACCGGCGTACGGGTGAGGAGGCCCGCGTCGGAGACGAGGAGCCCGCAGGGGTGCATGGCGGCCTCGTGCGGGAGCCCGTCCAGCGCCTCGACGAGTTCCCACAGGCGCCCGTGGTCCTCGGCCGCGACCCCGCGCAGCTCGGGGAGTTCGGCGAGGGCGGCGCGGACGTCGCGGGCGCGGATGTGCGGGAACTCCTTGGCGAGGCGCGCGGCCTCGTCGGGCGCGAGGCCCCGGGCGCGGGCGACGTCGTGGATGGCTCCCCGGGCGCGGTAGGTCTTGTAGACGGCGAGGGTCGCGACGCGGTCGGCGCCGAAGCGTTCGCGGACGGCCCGGTAGATCTCCAGGCGGCGGGCGGACTCGACGTCCAGGTCGATGTCGGGCAGCGCGGAGCGCCGTACGGACAGGAACCGCTCCATGAGCAGGCCGTGAGCGACGGGGTCGATGGGGCTGATGCCGAGCAGGTGGACGACGAGCGAGCCGACCGCCGAGCCGCGCGCGGCGACCCGGATACCCAACCCTCTGGCCTGCGCGGCGACTTCGGCGACGGTCAGGAAGTACCCGGCGAAGCCGTGCCCGGCGATCACCTTCAGCTCCTCTTCGAGCCGGTCCCAGCGGGGTACGTCGCGCTGGTAGCCGTGGCGCATCATGCCGGCGGCGCAGCGCTCGCCGAGGACCCGGTCGGCCCGCGTCGCGCGGACGCCGACCAGTTCGGGCTCGGGGAGGTGGAGCCGGCCGAGGCCGAACGCGTCGCCGGGGTCGACGACGCAGGCCCGCGCGGTGTCCTCGGTCGCCGCGAGCAGACGCCGCGCGTCGGTGCCGGCCGCCTCGGCGATCCGGCCGGCGATGCGCTCCATCTCGCCCTCGTCCTTCAGCCAGCGCTGCCCGCTGTCGAGCCGGGACGCGTCCCGGGTGTCGACCGGCACGAGCAGGCGGGCCGAGTCGAGGATGTCGGCGACCTCGTGCTGGCGCGGGTCGGCGTACCGTACGGCGTTGCTGAGTACGGCCGTGACCTGCTGTTCCTCGGCGAAGGTGGCGAGCCGGGCGGCGAGCCGCAGCGAGCCGGGACCGGTGCCGGTCCGCCCGTGCCAGCTCACCTCGATCCGCAGCGCGTCCCCGAACCGCTCACGCCAGGGCGCGAGCAGCCCGGCGGCCCGGTCGGGACGCCCCTGTGCCAGCGCGCGTCCGACCTCGGAGTCGGCGCCGAGCAGTACGAACACGTCGTCGCCGGCTGTGCCGAGGTCGTCCCAGGTGACGCCCTGCTCGCCGGCCGAGGCGGTCACGAGCCGGCACAGCGCGGCCCACCCGAGGGTGTTCCGGGCCAGGAACACGGCCCGGAACGGCACCTCGCTCATGAACGCCCCGCCCGCGACGGGCTGACGCCGGCCCTCCCGGTGCCCGTCCCCCGGCACCCCCAGGTCGACCCCGAACAGCGGCCTGACCCCGGCCCCCGCGCACGCCTTGGCGAACCGCACGGCCCCCGCGAGGGAGTCCCGGTCGGTCAACGCGACCGCGTCGAGCCCTCGCTCGGCCGCCCGCTCCACCAACGCGTGGGGGTGGCTGGCCCCGTACCGCAGGGAGTAGCCACTGACCACACGAAGATGCGTAAACCCCATACGCACCTCCTGCTACCCATGCCCCCTTCGCCCCTTCCGCACCATCTGCATCGTTCGTCTCAGCAGCACTCTAACCCAGAGTTCGCACGCCTGTTCGATCGAGCCGGCCGGCCCGGCTGCCTGCGGGCTCGGCGTGAAAGGGACGGGAGATCCGCTCCACCCCTCGCCTAGCTTGGCTGCATGGAGAACACGAACCCTCTGCGGCAGGTCCCCCTCGACCGGCTCCGGCGTCGTACGAGCATGAAGTGGCGGACGTATCCGCGGGACGTCCTGCCGATGTGGGTCGCGGAGATGGACGTCGATCTGGCGGAGCCGGTCGCGCGGGCGCTCACGGACGCGGTCGCGCTCGGCGACACCGGGTACCCGGTGGGGACGGCGTACGCCGAGGCGCTGGCCGGGTTCGCGGGCAAGCGGTGGGGGTGGGAGGGGCTCGCGGTGGAGCGTACGGCGATCGTGCCGGACGTGATGCTGGGCGTCGTCGAGATGCTGAAGCTGGTGTCGGGCCCCGGGGACCGCGTCGTCGTCAACTCCCCTGTGTACACGCCGTTCTACCAGTTCCTCGGCAACATGGACCGGACGGTCGTCGAGGCCCCGCTCGGCGCGGACGACCGTCTGGATCTCGCCGTTCTGGAGGAGACGTTCGCACGGCTCGCGGCAGAGGGCGGCCGGCCCGCGTATCTGCTGTGCAGCCCGCACAACCCGACGGGTACGTTGCACACGGCCGAGGAGCTGACGGCGGTGGCCGCGCTGGCGTCGCGGTACGGCGTGCGGGTCGTGGCGGACGAGATCCACGCGCCGGTCGTCGCGGCAGGCGCGGCGTTCGTGCCGTACCTCGGTGTGCCCGGCGCGGAGAGCGGGCTGTCGCTGATGTCCGCCTCGAAGGCGTGGAACCTCGCCGGGCTCAAGGCGGCCGTCGCCGTCGCGGGACCCGGCGCGGGGGACGATCTCGCGCGGCTCCCGGAGGAGGTCGGCCACGGCCCCAGCCACCTCGGCGTCATCGCGCACACCGCCGCGCTGCGGGACGGCGGGGAGTGGCTCGACGCGGTCCTCGCGGGGCTCGACGAGAACCGGCGCCTCCTCGCCGGGCTCCTGGCACGGCACCTTCCCGCCGTGCGGTACACCCCGGCGCAGGCGACGTACCTGGCCTGGCTGGACTGCCGCGCGCTGAACCTCGGCGACGACCCGGCGGACGTCTTCCTCCGGCGCGGCCGGGTGGCCCTCAACTCCGGCCCCGCCTTCGGCACCGGGGGCGCCGGCTTCGTCCGGATGAACCTGGCGACGTCCCCGGAGAACGTGGCGGAGGGGGTGCGGAGAATGGCGGCGGCGCTCGGCTGACCGGCGGGACGGGTGAGCCCGGCGGGGCGGGCGTTCCCCACCGGACGCACAGGAAACACACAGGCTTGGCCTGTTCACGCGTGCCGCGTGCTCGTCCCGCTGTGCTGAGGTGACCCCCGTACGGGATTCGACTTGTGCGACATGGACCGACCTCAGCGACAAGGAGAGCACATGCCCCGCACCGGACGCTGGGCCGCGGTGACCGCCGCGGCCTTCGCCACCGCTCTGGCCTTCACGCCCTCGGCGAACGCCGGCACCCCCTCGACGAGCGCAGCGCCCCCGTCCCAGCCCGTCCACTGGACCGCTCCCGCCCCGGGCCTGGCCGCACCGGCCCTGAAGAAGGTCCTCGACCTGCCCGTACGTATCACCAACGACTTCGCGAACCGCCCCACCACCCAGTGCCTGGACGTCGACGCGAACGGCGGCGGCAACGGCACGATCGTCCAGGTCTGGCAGTGCAACGGCACGACCCAGCAGCGCTGGTACCTGTGGAACAACGGCGCGCTGGAGAGCTACCGCTTCCCCGGCAAGTGCCTGGACGCCGACACCAACGGCGGCGGCACCAACGGCACCAAGGTCCAGATCTGGGACTGCAACAACACCTCGCAGCAGAGCTGGTCCCACCCGGCCGGCGACCGCGCGATCTACAACGCCCGCTTCTACGGCGGCGGCAACATCGTCCTGGACCGCGACGCCAACGTCTGGGGCAACGGCGCCCGCGTCCAGCTCTGGCAGAAGAACTTCCAGTCCCAGCAGTGGTGGGACGTCTGGGCGGACTGACGAACGGCCCAGCAGGCGGCAGCCGGGGCGCGGCCCGTACGCCAGGGCCGCGCCCCGGCCCCGTCCCGCCCGGAACACCGCGACCCGCGCCCCGCCGCATGACACCCACAGCCCACCGAACGACACCGGCACCCCCGGGAAATGTCCGGAAACCGACTGCCGCCCGCCCCAACCTTTCCCTCACCCCCGTGGTCCCACCTGGCACGGACAACCGACCGAGAGGAGCCACCCACCCATGAAACGCTGGGCCACCGCCCTGGCCACGACCACGCTGATGCTCACGGGAACCGCCCTCGCCCCGGCCGCCGTCGCCGCGCCGCGCGCCGCCGCCGTCTGCGAGACGGGCTGGGGCAGCGGAACGAAGGCCGCGCCGGGCTCGATCGCGACGGCCGGCGCCCTCACGGACGTCCGCACGGGCCGCCACGACTGCTACGACCGGATCGTTCTCGACATCCCCGGGATGACGACCGCCGATCCCGCCGCGTACTGGGTCCAGTACGTCCCGAGCTTCTCCCATCCCCCGTCCCAGACCGGCATCCCGGTCAGCGGTGGGGCGATCATCGAGATCGAGTTCACGGCACCGGTGGACACGGCCCGCTATCCCGCGCGCCTCGCGGCCCCGCTTCCCGGTCTCGACCTCGCCTCCTATCGGACCTTCCGCGACGCCAAGTTCGGCGGCACCTACGACAACGCGACCCATATCGGCCTCGGGGTCCGCGCCCGGCTGCCGTTCAGAGCGCTGGTCCTGCCCGACCGGCTGGTGGTGGATGTCGCTCATACCTGGTGATCGTTCCGAGTGCCGGAATCGGTTCACACTTTTCCGGAGCATTCTGATTCCGGAGTACACCTTCTCCGGATCACACCTTTTCCGGCACCCGCCACGACCGACCAGGTTGACACGTCACCCGCTGAACTTGCCCGCGTTCTCCGCCAGCCACGCGTCGAAGCTCCGCAGCTCCGGGTTGATCTCCCGCAGCCGGACCAGATCCCGCGCGCCCGTGAACTCGCGGTCGAAGTCGCCGTAGTACTGGAACATGTTGCCGATCTCGTCCCCGGCGGGGATGCCGAGGGAGCGGAAGACGTCGTACGGCACCGGCTGGAACCGCACCGGCTCGCCGTACGCGGTGGACAGCTTCTCGGCGTACTGGGCGCCCGTGAGGTGGTCGCCCGCGAGGCCGACGGTCTCGCCGATGTACTGCTCGCCGCCCTTGAGCAGGGCGAACGCGGTGCGGCCGATGTCCTCGACATCGACGCCGGACAGGAGCTTGCCGTCCTCCAGCGGGAGGGTCAGGGTGAGGACGCCGTCGTCGCCGCGCTTGGGCGCGAAGGGGCCGAGGAAGCCCTGGAAGTAGTACGTGGTGTTGAGGAAGGTCGTCGGCACGCCCGCCTCGGTGAAGAGCCGGTTGCCCGCCCCCTTCGCGTCGAAGTGCGGGACGTTGTAGGAACCCTGGAGGACCGGCATCCGTTCATCCGTCAGCGGCAGCAGCTCGCGGGTGTCCTCCAGCGTCGACCAGACGACGTGCCGCAGCCCCGCGGCCCGCGCGGACCGGGCCAGCACCTCGATCTCGGCGGTCTCCTTCTCCGCCGACATGTGCGCCCAGAAGTTGGTGACGAGGAACGCGCCGTACGCGCCCTCGAACGCCGCGCGGACGCTCGTCTCGTCGGTGAAGTCCGCCCGTACGACCTCGGCGCCGAGCCCGGCGAGTTCCCTGGCGGCGGGCGCTTCGGGGTCGCGGGTCAGCGCGCGGACGGTGAAGCCGGACTCCGGGCCCGCGAGGACCGCGCGGGCGAAGCCGCCGCCCTGTGCGCCCGTGGCTCCGGCGACCGCGATGACCTTCTTGCCGTTCATGGTGCTCCTCCGAAAGGTCGTGGTTGACGCTTCAACCAGAAGCCTAGGACTATCAAGATGACGCGTCAACCAGATCGCGGACATGAAGAAGCCCCGACACCCGTTCGGACTAACCTCAGCGGTTGCGGGACGCCCCCGGAAGCGGCGCCCGGAGATCCGCGAGAAGCTCCGCCTGCCCCGCGAGAACACCGGAGAGAATCTCGCGGGCGACCCGCAGCAGCTCGGCGATACGCGGGTCCGTCAGCGAGTAATGGACGGTCGACCCCTCTTTGCGGGTCACCACGAGATTCGCCCGCCGCAACACCGCGAGCTGCTGGGACAGATGCGCGGGCTCGATCCCGACCTCGGGAAGCATCTCCGCGACCGAGTGCTCACGCTCACTGAGCAGTTCGAGCACCCGGATACGGGCGGGATGCCCGAGCGTCTTGAAGAACTCGGCCTTCAGCTGGTACAGCGGCGTACTCACCGGCCCGCCACCTCTCGCATCCGCCCGTTCGCCACGAACATGCATGGTAACAACCTTGACGGCTACCGAATCCGGCGAACGCCGGCGGCGAGAGGAGATCACCGATGACATGGCCACGGGTCGACGGGATGCGGACACTGGAGCTGGGCACCCCGGGCGACATGCGGGTCTGGCTCAACTCCCTGGCCCTGTCCGGCCGCAAGACCACGACGACCGGCCTCTTCGACGACTACGCCAAGGAGGACGAGCCCCTGGAGACCACCGGCGAGCGCCTCGCCCTCGTCGACACCGACGGCCACCCCGTCGGCACGGTCGAGATCACGTCCGTGGCCGTCATGCCCTTCACCGAGGTCCCTTGGGAACACGCCGCCGCCGAGGGCGAGGGCGACGCCGACCTGGCGGCGTGGCGGGCGGGGCACCGCGGCTACTGGGAACGGGCCGGTACGCCCGTCGACGACGGGACGCTCGTCGTGTGCCTGGCCTTCCGGCTGGTGAACGCCACTCCCTGAAACTCACGGCCGCCTCCCGACGCCGGGGCCATCGATACCCTGGCCGCCGCTGCCCGCCCGCCGAACTCACCGGGGACCGAGTCGAGGGTGGGGTACAGCGCCGGCGCGGGTGACGGGCCGTCCGCGAGCGCCCTGACGAACCACGGCTCGGTCTGCCGGAACGCGGGCTCGACGTTCGGGACGGCGGCTCCGGCAGTACCGGCCGATCGCGTCGACGCCGCACTCCGGCCGCCTCGCCCGGGGATCCTCGGTGTACACCTCGGCGGTGATCACGTTCGCTCCTGGGCGGCCGGAGGCTTTGCACTGGATACGGACTCGCAGCAGCATCGCGTAGCGCCGGGTGATCGTCCGAGTACGAGCCCTCGCCGCTGGCCCCATCCGGGCCAGGGCCGCGGCCGACGCGAGCGCGGGCGCGTCGACCGGCAGCACGGCCCGGTAGTCCGTCGTGGAGCGACGGCGCCGCTCACCGGCCGGGTGATCGCCGGTCGGCCGTACGGCAGGACGGCGCCGAGCCCGTCCCGGACGAGCGCCTCGCCGGCGGCCGGAGGAACGAGCCGCCCTGCGCCCTCGTCCAGCACGCCATCCGTACGACCGGCGCAGTCCCGCCACGTCAAAGGCCACGGACCCACTCCACGAGTTGGGCGAGCATCGCCTTCGTCGGCGAATACAGGCCGGTGTCGAGATCGGTGCACGCCAGCGCGGCGCGTTCCAGCACGTCGGACAGCACCAGCCCAGGTCGCTCCTTCCACGTACCACGCCCACAGGAAACGCCTCCAGACGCCCTCTGCCCGCCGCATGCGCGGCAAGGAGCTCAAGGAGCGGATCCAGGAGGTCCACGCGTCCAACTACCGTGTCCACGGAGCGCGGAAGATCTGACGCGAGCTGAACCGGGAGGGACATGCGGTGGCCCGTTGCACCGTCGAGCGCCCGATGCGCGAGCTCGGCGTCCAGGGCGCGGTGCGCGGCAGACGCGTCATCACCACGATCCCCGGCGGACAGGTCCCACGGGCCCCCGATCTGGTCGACCACGACTTGGTCACCGTCGTTGCGAACCGGTGCCCTGGAGATGGCCATCCGGCAACGCGACCGCGGCCAACGGCCCGTTCAGCCAGGAGAGTCGGCCACCGCCGAGTGGGTCGACCGGTACGGCCACCGAAGACTCCACGGTGAAATACGAAGCCAACTGACCCGGGGTGGTTCACCGTCCACGCGGAGGCCCAGGCTGTGATCGTCCGAAACGTGGCGCAAGCCGCGGGCGGTGCGCGGTCGCGGTGGTCGTGAGATCTCCGCGCACCTCCACCCACAGCCGTCGGCAGTCGCCTCGCTGGTGGAGGCCGAGGCGGACGGCCACGCCGGCGCCGGGGGCGTGGCGGCGTACGTTCGTCAGCGCCTCCTGCACCACGCGGTGGACGGAGGTCTCCACCTCCGGGGCCAGCCGGACCCCGCGCACCGTGTCCTCGACGTCCAGCCTCGCCTCGGTGCCGTGTCCGGCGAACGCGCCGACCAGGCGGTCCAGCTCGGTGAGCAGTTCGCCCGGGCGCGCGGCCTCATGGTCCTCCTCGCGCAGGACCCGTACCAGGCGGCGCATGGAGTCCAGGGTCTCGCCGCCCGCCCGGGAGATGCCCTCCAGCAGGGGTTTGACCTGTTCCGGCGAGGTCTCCTGGACCATCAGCGCGGCGTTGGCGTGCACGATGATGCCGGTGACGTGGTGGGCGACGAAGTCGTGCAGATCGCGGGCGAGTTCGAGGCGTTCGTTGTGGCGTACGGCGTCCATGGCGCGGGCCCGGCGGGCGTCCAGCAGCCGCAGGTAGCAGCCCAGGCCGACGGCCCCGCCGACCGCGAAGGTCAGGAGGAAGGAGTATCCGAAGGAGTCACGTGTGTCCCCGCGCAGCGGCAGGACGATCACCGCGAGGCCGAGCGCAGCCGACAACGCCACGGCGGTGGCGGGCCGCCTTACCCGCCGTGCGGTCCGGGTGAGCAGCACGAGCAGGGCGACCGTTTCCAGCAGGCCCCACGAGAACTCCGCGCGGGTGCCGATCACGTACAGCGTGGTGAGGGCCAGCGAACCCAGCGTCGCGGTGCCGGCGCGGATCGCGGTACCCGGGCGCTGGGCGCACAGCGGTCCACCCGGCCCGAGGTGGGTCGCTGCGGCGTCAGACCGGGTCCTCGGTCTGGATGTTGCGGACCACGTCGAGCGCATCGTGGACGTGCTTGTCCATGTTGGTCAGCGAGTTGAAGACATGCCGGACCGTCCCCTGACGGTCGATGACGTAGGTGCCCCGGCCCGGGATGATGCCCAACACGCTGGGCACCCCGTAGTCCTTGCTACCTTGCCCTCCTCGCCGCTCAACAGCGTGCGGGCAGGTTGTGCCGGGCGGCGAAGGCCGCATGCCTGTGCACCGAGTCGGAACTCATACCGATGACTCCGGCGTCGGTGAAGACCTCGTGGCTGTCCCGGAAAACACACGCCTCTGCCGTGCAGCCGGACCGGTGCACCGGATTGTGACGGCAGGGTGAAGTCGGGTGCCTTGTCGCCCACTTGTATGCCTCTTGCGATGTCCGTCTGCCTCATTTCTTCCGCCGCAGGCAGGAGGGTGCTGCGGCTGCGGGTGCGGTGGGAGATCGGGGGTACCGGCGGCGTAGGTGATGCCGGCCGCCCGCCCCTGCGCAGGGGACCTGAGTGGTGCCGGCTCTCCCAGGAAAGGCCGGCACCACTCACGCGGCACGAAAATGAAGCCGTAGCCGGGCCTGCGGTCATCCGCCGCGCGAACTGCCGCTGCCGCGCATCAGTCAGAGGGGCTCAGGGCGTGTCTCCGGGAAGGACGTGGACGATCTCGGGCTTGTCGCGCTTGGTGTGGGCGGTCCAGTAGTGCTCGGCGATGGTGTCGGCCTCGGTACCGGGGCCGCTGCCGATGAAGACGCTGATGGCCACGTGTGCGGCATGAATGCCGCGCTCGGCGAGCTCGACGTTCAGCGTCATCGCGTAGTTGCGCAGCGAGGCGGCGGCGATGCCGATGGTGGCGAAGCTGCCTCCCCTGGGCTGTACCGAGGAGCCACCGGTGGAGAACAGAAGGGTGCCGCTGCCTCGCTCCAGCATCCCTGGGAGGGCCTGGCTCACGGCGGCGACAGCTCCGTAGAGGTAGTGGTCGATCTGTGTCTGGAGGTCCTCGGCAGTCGCCTCGGCGGCAGAGACACCGGCGAGGCCCCGGTCGGCGGGCGAGTACTCCAGCACGTCGATGGGACCGAAGCGGTCGACTGCGGCGGCCAGTGCCGAGTGCACGGTGTCCGGGCGCATCACGTCGGCGGCGAAGGCGGCGGCCTCGACTCCGTCCGCCACGAGCTGCGCGGCAAGGGCTTCGACCTTCTCCTTGGTCCGGGAGATGAGGACGACCTGGAAGCCTTCGGCTCCGAAGCGGCGGGCGATGGACAGCCCCATGCCGGGGCCTGCTCCGACGATGGCGATGACGGGCATGCGAGGAGCTCCTGTTCGAAGTGATGAGGAAGTGGCTGAGCGAAGGAGTACGACCGCCAAGGGCTGCGACCGGGGACGGTGCGTGCGAGACGCCAACGGGCGCGATTCGCGTCCGGGCGGAGCAGACCACCTCTAGTAGGAGAAACGGCCTCCTACCGGGCCCCGGACTGCGCCGACGGTCAGTTCCTTCACCTTGTGTGCGGGCACCGGGGCTCCGGAAGTCTCGCGGACCCAGCGCATGACCTCTTCCTGACCCGTTCCGAACGGCGGCAGACCCGGGAAGTACGGGTACACGTAGACCGGGGTGTTGGGTTCGCTGCGCCAGCTCTCGGTCAGAGTGCCCATGTCCACCGTGTCGAAGCCGAGGGTATCCAGCAGTTCGGTTACCTCGGCCTTGGCGCTCGGCTCGTCACCGGCGATGGGCAGCGCACTTCGATCGGGCGCCCCAGAGGGACGGGCAAGGGTGAGCAGGCAGCGGAAGGAAATGTTGTTGCACGCCTTGACCACATGGGAGTCGGCCAGGTGGCGCTGCACCAGGGCGCTGGAGGTCAGCTCGCCGGAGTCCAGCTCGCTGATCTGGCCGTCGCGCTCGGGGTAGTAGTTCATCGTGTCGATCACGGTCTTGCCCGCCAGGGCGGCGACAGGCAGCTTGTCGTAGGCGACCAGCGGGATGGCGACGACGACCAGGTCGCCGGCCTCGGCGGCCTCGGCCGGAGTGGCCGCGCGGGCGCGGGAGCCGAGTTCGCTGACCAGCCCGGTGAGGGTCTCGGGGCCCCGGGAGTTACTCAGGACGACATTCAGGCCGGCATCGACGGCGTGGCGGGCCACAATGCCGCCGATCACGCCGGCGCCGATGATTCCGAGAGTCTTCGTCATGGGTCACGTCTCCTGGTAAGTCAACAGAGCTAGGTAGTAGGTCGCTGGGGGCAGAGCTTCGAAAGGTGGGAGTGGGCCAGGCTCGATCACGCAGGGGCAGCGAGGAGGCCGCCTTCCGCTGGGCCCACAGAAACGCCGGCTGTCCTTCGACTCTTTCTCGGCCATGGCCGGGCCGGTCGCGAGACGTCGTCGCCGGCAGGACCTGCGCGGGAGGACGCTGGTCCGGACTCCGTACGCGACTGGCGACATGCACTCCCGACCACACAAGTCGAGGGGCCCCTCATGTTGTCCATCGTAGCAGCAAACATGAGGACCGCCTCATGTTGGATATCCTCTTAGGTATGTCCACTCATCGAGCACGCGGTGAAGCCGCGACGGGCCGTCCTCTGCGGCGTGACGCGCAGCGCAACCGGGACGCCCTGCTCTCGGCGGCTCGCGCATGTCTGGCCGAGCAGGGCATCGAAGCCTCGCTGGAGCAGGTGGCCAAGCGAGCGAGCCTCGCCATCGGCACGCTCTACCGCCATTTCCCCACACGCCTCCACCTCGTGCAGGCGGTGTTCGCCGACAAGATCGAGGCATGGCGGGAGGCCGCAGAGAAGGCCGTGGCCATGGACGACGCGTGGGCGGGGCTGTGCCACTTCCTTGAGACGATGTGTGAACTCCAGGTCGGGGACAGGGGATTCCAGGACCTGGCTGCCATTCGGCTGCCGGAGACGGCGTGTCTGGCGGGGGCGCAGTCGCGCATCTATGAACTCGCCGTCCGCATCGTGGAGCGCGCACAGGACCAGGGAACGCTCCGCTCCGACATCACACCCGAAGACCTCACCTTCGTGATCTGGGCCAACGGCAGCGTCACCGAAGCCACTCAGGACGTCGCACCGGGGACTTGGCGCCGCTTCCTGCACCTGCTGCTCGACGGATTCCGCGCCGAGCGGGCGCATCCGCTTCCCCAACCGCCCTTGAGCAAGGACGAGTTGCACCGCGCCATGCTTCACCTCGGCGGTGATCGCAACTGCACTGGGTGAAGGACGGTTCTCTGCGACCGCACACCGCGTGACGCCGCGCACAGGTGACTGCCCTGTGCCGTGACGCACGCCGACACCGCCTGCCCTTCAAGCGGTCGACAACCTGCGGAAATGATCCGTCGGCCCCCCCCGCAGCGCGACACCCGATGGGCCTACGCGGGTGCCTCATTCGGCATGCCGTAGGCGATCGCAGCGACCTGCGCGGGTCGTGTTGCGCAGGCCGTCTCCGAGGAGTTCCGGCTGCCGCACACTACGGAGGCGATCCCATGGTTCCCTTGATCACCGGCCTGTTCGAGCTACGCGTCAAGGAACCGCCGGCGGACCTGCGCACCAGCGCACGCCGCCAGGCGCTGTTCACCAACGTCGCCTCGATCACCGTCGGGTTCAGCCTGTACATGACGATACTGATCGTGCCGCAGTTCCTGCGACTGCCCGCGGCGACGGGTTACGGTCTGGGCAAGTCGCTGCTCACCGCGGGCCTGGTCATGGCGCCGATGGGCCTCGTGATGATGGCCACGGCTCCGGTGTCCGGCCGCGTCACCAGGGCCAGGGGCCCGAAGACGACCCTGATGATCGGCGCTCTGATCGTGGCCGCAGGCTACGGCCTGAACATCGTGCTCATGAACGCGGTCTGGCACTTCGTGCTGGTGTCCTGCATCGTCGGCGCCGGCGTCGGCTTCGCCTTCGGCGCCATGCCGGCTCTGATCATGGGCGCCGTGCCCGCATCCGAGACGGGTGCCGCGAACAGCCTCAACACCCTCATGCGTGCCATCGGTACGTCGTTCGCCAGTGCCGTCGCCGCCGTGATCCTCTCCCAGATGACCACAAGGTTCGACTCCGTCGCCCTGCCGTCGGAGAACGGCTTCAAGACGGTCATGGCCGTCGGCGGCGGCGCCGGCCTCCTCGCCTTCGCCCTGGCCTCCTTCATCCCGCGCCACCGGCCCGCCACCGCCACGGCGGACACGGCATCCGAGTCCGCGACGCCGTCCGCGATCCCGGGCGGCACCGCCACACCGGCCACCGTGACCGTCGAGAAGCGACTGGTCCCGGCCCCGCAGTCCGCCTCACCGCAGCCGGTACCGGTGACGGCCTCCGCCGCCGCGACCACCAGTGGGGCCCGGTCGGCGGACACGTCCGAGGTGTGGAGAGGGCGCCCGTGGCCGGAGCGGCGGTGACGCCGGTCTCTCTGGAAGAACGTCCGCTGGGCCGCTCCGTCGCCCAACCCGACGGCTCGTACGGCATGGAGGCGCCCTGCGCCGGACCATACATGCTCATCGCCTCCGCGGACAGCTACCGGCCGCAGGCCACGACGGTGGTCGTGGCCGACGACTTCGGCGAGTTCGGCGTCACTGACCTAGACCGTTTCTGGTGGCTCTTGGACGGTGTCGCGGAGCCGGATGACGATCGCTGTGACGGTCAGGGTTCCGTTGAATATGTAGTCGCGCTTGTCATACCTCGTTGTGACAGCGCGGAACTGCTTCCACTTGTTCGCACACCGCTCAACGGCGTTGCGGCGGCGGTACCGAGTCTTGTCGAAGACCGGGGGCCGGCCCCGGCCCGTCCGCGATTCCTGCGGTGGGCTTGCTGGTCGTCGGGCTGCGCGAGGGCGGCTCTGATGCCGCGTCTGCGCAGGTAGGCCCGGTCCACGGCACCGGATGCGTAAGCCGTCCAGCACCGGCGTGAACATCGGGCTGTCACCCCGCCGGCCGGGCGAGGTCAGCCGGTGCAGCGGGCGGGCCCGGTCGTCGGAGAGCAGACGGACCTTGCTGGTCAGCCCGCCCCGCGAGCGTCCCGATGCCTCGCGCCCATCTGCCTCCTCGCGCGTTCCGCCCCCCTTGCGGGTGGCCGGCCGGAGCCTTGCGGGGCGCCCCGGCCTCATGCCGATGCGCCCGGCATGAGGTCGAGTCGATGTCGACCGCCCACTCCTGCCGGGAGGTGTCGTGGGCGTGGGCTTGGTCCGGGTCGCCGGCATCCGCTTCGATCTGCAGCTCTTCCAAGACGGTCTGCCAGGTGCCGTCGGCCGACCAGCGGCGATGACGCTCGTAGACGGTCTGCCAGGGTCCGTACCGTTCCGGCAGATCAGGCCAGGGGACCCCGGTCCGGGCCCGGAACAGCACTCCGTCGACGACCTTCCGGTGATCAGCCCACTGCCCGCCAGGCCCGCCGTTCCCGGGCGGAAGAGGCTCGATCTTGCGCCACTGCGCGTCCGTGAACTCGTGTCGCCGCACCATACGAGCGTCCTGCCCGCGCGACTACGAGATCCACCCCGCCCACCAAGAGCCACCAGAAACGACCTGGTCGTCGGCAAGGGTGACCCTCGCGGTCACCTCCCCCAAGCACCGGCCGCTTGTCCAGTCCGTCGACATCCGCGCCGGCGGCACACGCATGGAGGTCGAACTGCATCCCGGGGCCCACCTGCGCGGTACCGTGCGCGGCGCTGGCGTCCCGCTCAGCGACGCGCGCGTCACACTGGTCGACTCCGTCGGGAACGTGGTCGCCACCACGACGACCGGCGTCGATGGGGCATACGCCTTCTCCGACCTGGACAGCGGCGCGTACATCGTCACCGCCACGGGTCACCCGCCTCGGGCGGCCGAGGTCGCCGTCTCCGGCGGCGTCGACGGCCTCGACATCGAACTCGCCCACAGCAGCGAGTAGTCCACAAGACCGGCCTGCGGACGGTTTCCCAGCGCGGGAGGCTCGTCGTCCGTTGAACCCCAGCGCGTCGCCGTCACCTCGAAAGAGGCAAAGGGCCCTTCATCTGGTGGCCTGCGCCGCTTCCACGACCCGGACCCAGCTTTACCCACGAACAGCAACGACTCGCTGGTCACCGATCATCACCCGACTGCACGCGCTCGGCTCACGCTCACGATGCGCATTCGGGCGCACGTGACCCTTCAGTCCTTCCTCCCTGGTTCCGGCGAGGCGGAGCACGCCTGACTGGCCCGGAGCATGGCCCTGTAGAGGGCGCGGGGCTCGGGCGAATCGGGCAGGGGGCCGCGGGCGGGGGCCTCGAAGGACTGGAGCATCAGGGCGACGACGCGTTTCCAGGCGTCGGGAGCGGTGTCGCCGGTGGCGTTGACGACGCCGGCATTGGCCATGTACACCAGCACCAGGTCCTCGGGGGTGAAGTCCTCACGCAGACGTCCTGCGGCCTTGGCGCGGTTGATGAGCTGGACGACGCCCTCGTACGCCTGGCCTCGGCGCTCCTCCAGAGCCTTGGCTGTGGGGAAGCTCATGGTCAGCACGTCGGCGAAGCCGTAATCGGCGGCCTGCATCGCGCAGCCGGTTTCGATGAACCCCGCGAGACCGCGCCAGGGATCGGGGTCGTCGAGGGCGACGCCGACCGCGTCGACGTAGGCGTCCATACGGTCGGCGAAGACCGCGGCCACCAGTTCCTCCTTTGTCGCGAACCGGCGGAACAGCGTGGCGATGCCCACCCCCGCCTCGCGGGCCACGGAAGCCATGGAGGCATGCAGGCCGTCACGCCTGAACACCGTGCGCGCGGCGACGACGATCCGCGCGCGGTTGCGCTCGGCGTCGCTGCGGAGAGGCTGCGCGGCACGGTCATCGCTGGATTGGGCGCCAAGGTTCATGACGCTCAGTCTACCTAATCGGAATGACCCATCCACTTTCAGTGCTATCGTGGGGACCGGCGGAACCGGACAGGTCATTCCGGATCGAGAATCGGATAGCCCTTACCGAATTGGGCGATACCCATGTCGAGGAGTTGATGATCAGTGCGCGCTGTGACATTGGCGCAGGTACCCGGCAGCCCCGAGGTGACCGAGGTGGAGGTGCCCCGCCCGGAGGCCGGTGAGGTGCTGGTGAAGGTGGCCGCGTCCTCGGTGAACGGGTTCGACCTGGGCACGGCGGCCGGATACCTCCAGGACATGATGGAGCACCGCTTCCCGCTGATCCCCGGCAAGGACTTCGCCGGCACCGTCGAGGCGGTCGGTGAGGGCGTCGAGGGTTTCGCTGTCGGCGACGACGTGTTCGGCGTGGACGCCAAGGCGTACCTGGGTGCCGGTTCGATGGCGCAGTACGTCGCCGTTCCCGCTGCCGTCGGCATCACCCACCGGCCCGACGGGGTCTCGGTACGTGACGCCGGCGCGCTGGGGCTGGCGGGCACCGCCGCCTTCGACGGTCTCGCCCTGCTCGGCCCGCTGGAGGGCAGGACGGTGCTGATCTCCGGTGCCACCGGCGGCGTGGGTGCCATCGCCGTACAGCTGGCCGCGGCGCGGGGCGCGAGGGTGATCGCCACAGCCAGGCCGGGTTCCGAGAGCGGCTTCGTCTCGGCGCTGACCGACGCCGAGGTGACCGTCGTCGACTACCTCCAGGACATGACCGCCCAGGTCCGGTCGATCGCCCCTGACGGCGTGGACGCGGTGCTGCACCTCGCCGGCGACCTGGCCGAACTCACCGCGCTCACCCGCGACGGCGGCGCCATCGCCTCCGCCCTCGCCCCGGTCCCCGAGACCGGGGAGGACCGCAAGCTGCACACCGCCATGCTCCGGGCCAACCCGACCGCCGACACCCTGTCCACCCTCGCCGGGCAGGTCGCCTCCGGCGCCCTCCAGGTGCCGGTGAACTCACAGTTCGACCTGGAGCGTGCCCCCGAGGCGTTCGCCGCGTTCAGCGCCGGCACCCTCGGCAAGACCGCCATCACCATCGCCTGACCAGACGCTCCCCCACCCACGAAAGGACTTCACCATGCCCAGCATCGCCATCGTCGGAGCCGGCCCCGGCATGGGCCTCGCCATCGCCCGCACCTTCGGCTCGCGCGGCTACGACGTCGCCCTCATCGCCCGCAACCGCGCCAAGCTCGACGACCTCGTCGGCCGGCTCACCGCCGAGGGCATCACCGCCGCCGCGTTCCCGGCGGACGTGCTCGACCACGACGCGCTGACCCAGGCCCTCAAGGACGCCGCCACCCGCTTCGGCGGCATCGACGTCCTGGAGCACTCCCCCTCTCCGGGCAACGGCTCCATAAACTCCATGACCCTCACCTCCCCGTCCCAGACCAGCCCCTCCGATGTACAGGGATGGATCGACTTCCTGCTCTGTAGCGCCATCACCGCCACCCAGGCCGTCCTGCCC
>NZ_LIRL01000784.1 GCF_001419795.1 Streptomyces niveiscabiei | reverse complement strand
CCTCCACCCCCGCCACCTCCTCCACCGTCTCCGCGCCGACCGCGAAGATCCTCAAGAGCGGCCCCAGGGAGTGGACCGCGAGCTCCGCGGAGTGTTCCGTGCGGGCCAACTTCTGGACGGAGCAGACGAGGTTCTACCACTTCTGCAGGTACAAGGACGGCTCGGACGGGTTCAAGGCCGGCTGGTGGGTCTGGGAGTACTGAGCGAGGTCCGGCACCGGGCGCGCGGGTAGTACCCCTGTACTACGCGGGTACTACCCCCGCGCCTGGCCCCTCCCCGCCCCTCACCCCCGACAACCTGTCGCGGATTCCTCACCCCCACAGCACAGGACGCCGATACCTTTCCGCATCGCGGACATTTACGCTCACTCCCATGACCCTTGAGACCGACCCCCAGGCAGGCGCCGCAGTGAAGGCGGCGGACCGTGCGCACGTCTTCCACTCCTGGTCCGCCCAGGACCTCATCGACCCGCTCGCCGTGGCCGGCGCGCAGGGGTCGTACTTCTGGGACTACGACGGGAACCGGTACCTCGACTTCACGAGCGGCCTCGTCTTCACGAACATCGGCTACCAGCACCCGAAGGTCGTCGCGGCGATCCAGGAGCAGGCGGCCCGGCTCACCACGTTCGCACCGGCGTTCGCGGTCGAGGCCCGCTCGGAGGCGGCCCGGCTGATCGCCGAGCGGACCCCCGGCGACCTGGACAAGATCTTCTTCACCAACGCGGGCGCGGACGCGGTCGAGCACGCCGTCCGCATGGCGCGGGTGCACACCGGCCGGACCAAGGTCCTCTCGGCGTACCGCTCGTACCACGGGGGTACGCAGCAGGCCGTCAACCTCACGGGGGACCCCCGCCGCTGGGCCTCCGACAGCGCCTCCGCCGGGGTCGTCCACTTCTGGGCCCCCTACCTCTACCGCACCCGGTTCTACGCGGAGACCGAGGAACAGGAGACCGCGCGCGCCCTGGAGCACCTGGAGACGACGATCGCCTTCGAGGGCCCGGCGACGATCGCCGCCCTGATCCTGGAGACGATCCCCGGCACCGCCGGCATCATGGTCCCCCCTCCGGGCTACCTCTCGGGAGTGAGGGAGCTGTGCGACAAGTACGGCATCGTCTTCATCCTGGACGAGGTCATGGCCGGGTTCGGGCGGACCGGCGAGTGGTTCGCCGCCGGCCTCTTCGGCGTCGTACCGGACCTGATGACCTTCGCGAAAGGCGTCAACTCGGGGTACGTCCCGCTCGGGGGCGTGGCCATCTCGGGGGAGATCGCGGAGACGTTCGCCAAGCGGCCGTACCCCGGAGGTCTGACGTACTCGGGTCACCCTCTGGCGTGTGCGGCGGCGGTCGCGACGATCAACGTGATGGCCGAGGAGGGCGTCGTCGAGAACGCGAAGCGGCTCGGCGCTGACGTCGTGGGCCCGGCGCTGCGGGAGCTGGCCGCGCGGCACCCGAGCGTCGGCGAGGTCCGCGGGGCCGGCATGTTCTGGGCGCTGGAGCTGGTGAAGGACCAGGAGACGCGCGAGCCGCTGGTGCCGTACAACGCGGCCGGCGAGGCGAACGCGCCGATGGCCGCCTTCGCCGCCGCCGCGAAGAAGAACGGCCTGTGGCCCTTCGTCAACATGAACCGCACCCACGTCGTCCCGCCGTGCAACGTCACCGAGGAGGAACTGAAGGAGGGCTTCGCGGCGCTGGACGCGGCACTCTCCGTGGCCGACGAGCACACGAGCGGGTACTCGGCCGGGCACTCCGCGTAGTCCTGGGGTCGTAGCGGGGTACCCCTGAGGGGGTATCGCGCGATTAGGCCTTCTTGCGATTCGAACGCGTAAGGTGGCGTGCTCGTAGGTATAGGCGAGTACGTCACCCCACGGGCTCCGGCGACACCCCGCCGGCCGGCCGCGCGTCGAACGTGACGAAGGACGAAGGAGGCCCCCGACCATGTCCGCCGGCAGCGGCAACGGCGCCGTGACCCGCAGCACTCTGCGGCAGCAGATCGCCGAGGCCCTTCGCGACGAGGTGCTGGGGGGCCGGCTCCAGCCGGGCCAGGAGTTCACGGTCAAGGAGATCGCCGAACAGTACGGGGTCTCCGCGACCCCGGTCCGCGAGGCGCTCGTGGACCTCTCCGCGCAGGGGCTGCTGGAGGCCGACCAGCACCGGGGGTTCCGGGTCCACGAGTACTCCGCGGCGGACTACCGGGAGATGGTCGAGGCCCGCGCACTCGTCATGGGGGGCATGTTCCTGGCCGCCGAGAGGGACCGGGCCAAGCTGCGCGATCCGAGGGACCCGGGGGTGGCCGCGGCGATCGCCGGGGTACGCCGCAGGGGTGAGGAGGCGCAGCGGGCCGCCGCGGCGGGTGACCTCACCGTACTCATCGGGTACGACCTGCGGTTCTGGCGGGAGCTGAGCATCCTCTTCGGCAACCCCTACCTCGCGGACTTCCTCAACCGGCTGCGCGTGCAGTCCTGGGTGTGCGCCGTCCAGCACCTGCGCCGCCTCACCGATCTGCGCGGCCACCTCTGGGCCCACCACACCGACCTCATCGACGCCCTCGCCGGCCACGACACGGCCACGGCGCGGGCGCTCCTCGACGCGTACAACAGGGACTCGGTGGCGCTGATCGAGCGACTGGCCACCGCCGGATGAGCCGGACGGAAACGGGTGAGAAAACGGTTACAGAAAACGTCGACCTCTCCGTCGTCGTCCCCGCCTACAACGAGGAGCACCGCCTCGCCCCCACCCTCGACGCCGTCACCGCCCACCTCGACCGGACCCCCTCCCGTTCCTGGGAGTTGATCGTCGTCGACGACGGCTCGACCGACGCCACCGCCGCCCTCGTCACCGAGCGCGCGGCGGCCGATCCCCGCGTCCGTCTCCTCAACTCCCCCCGGAACAAGGGCAAAGGGCACGCCCTCCGGCTCGGGGTCGCCGCCTCCCGGGGCCGCCGCGTCCTCGTCACGGACGCCGATCTCGCCACTCCCGTCGAGGAGTTGGAGCATCTGGAGAAGGAACTGACGGACGGCGGCGCGGCGATAGCCTCCCGCTCCGCCCCCGGTGCCACCGTCGAGGCCCGCCCCGACCGGCTGCGCCAACTCCTGGGCAGCGCGGGCAACTTCCTCATCCGCCGCACCACCCTCCCCGGCATCCGCGACACCCAGTGCGGCTTCAAGCTGTACGACGGCGAGGCCGCCCGCGACGCGTACGCCGGCTCCCGCCTCGACGGCTGGGCGACCGACGTCGAGGTCCTGCGCCGGCTGCGTCAAGGCGGCCGTACGGTCACCGAGGTCCCGGTGCGCTGGGCGCACCAACCGGGTTCGAAACTCCGCCCGTTGGACTACCCGCGCTTCCTCGCCGACCTGATACGCCTGAACCGTTCCGGCGTCCTGGCCGCGCTGCTGTTCCTCGCGTTCTCGGTGATCCTGTACTCCGGCCGCCTCTTCGACCCGGACGGCCGCTACCTCACCGACTCCCTCCAGGACCAGAACCAGTGGGAGTGGTTCTTCGCGGTGACGGCGGACAACGTCGCGCACCTGCGCAACCCCCTCTTCACCGACCTCCAGGGCTACCCCGACGGCGTCAACCTCATGGCGAACACGGTCATGTTGGGCCTGTCGGTGCCCCTGACCCCCGTAACTCTCCTGCTGGGCCCGGCGGTTGCGCTCAGCCTCTGCATGACGCTGGGCCTCGCGGCCACGGCCATCGCCTGGTATCGCCTGCTGGTCACGCGAGTTGTGCGCCACCGACCGGCCGCGTTCCTCGGCGCGGCCCTCGCCGCGTTCGCGCCGCCGATGGTGAGCCACGCCAACGCGCACCCCAACTTCGTCGTCCTGTTCATGATCCCGCCGATCGTCGAACGCGCTCTGCGGCTGTGCGAGGGCACCCGGCCGACGCGGAACGCGATCGCGCTCGGCCTGATGGCGGCCTACCAGTGCTTCCTGGGCGAAGAGGCCCTGCTGCTGGCCGCGTTGGGGATGACCGTCTTCGCCGTCGGGTACGCGGTCGTACGGCCGGACGTCGCGCGGCGGGCGGCGCCGGGGCTGCTGCGGGGGCTCGCGGTCGCGGCGTCGGTGTGCCTGCCGCTCGTCTGCTACCCGCTGCTGTGGCAGTTCCACGGGCCGCAGAGCTACACGGGGATCGACCACGGCACGAACGCCGGCAACAGCCCGCTCGCGCTGCTGTCGTTCGCCGAGCGCTCGCTGATCGCCGGGGACGCGACGCGGGCCGACGTACTCTCCCTCAACCCGACCGAGCAGAACGCCTTCTACGGCTTTCCGCTGGTGCTGCTGGCGCTCGCGGTCACGGTGCTGCTGTGGCGTAGTACTCCGGTGGTACGGGTCCTGGGGGCCACCGCGTCCGTCGCCGCGCTGCTGTCCCTCGGTCCCCGGATCGGCGTACCTCTCACGGATGTGGTCCTCCCTGGTCCCTGGGCGCTGTTCGGGCGGCTCCCGCTGTTCGACTCAGTGATCGAGGGGCGGGTGGCGATGGTCTGCGCGCCCGTCCTCGGGATGCTGGTCGCGATCGCCGTGGAGCGGCTGGCCCGGCGGCCCCGCCGGGAGCGGTACGCCGGGCTCGCGGCGGTCTGCGTCGCGCTGCTGCCGCTGGTACCGGCGCCGCTCACGTCCGAACCCCGGGCCGCCGTACCCGCGTTCTTCACGGACGGCGCCTGGAAGGCGTACGTACGGGGTGGGGAGACCCTCGTACCCGCACCTCTGGCGGACCCGCAGGACGCCGGGGCGCTGCGCTGGCAGGTCGTCGCGGGGCTGGGCTTCCGGATGCCCGGCGGGTACTTCAACGGGCCGTACGGGGACGGGGACCGGAGCGGGGTGTACGGGGTTCCGCTGAACTTCACCTCGGCGCTGTTCTCCGACGTCCGTGTTACCGGTGTAGTACCTGTGGTGGACGCGGCGGCGCGGCGGCAGGCGCGGGCCGATCTCGCCGGGTGGCGGGCGGGGGCGCTGGTCGTACCCCCAGGGAGGTACGCCGAGCAGCTGCGTGAGACCGTGGAGAAGCTGGTGGGGCGGCCCGGTGAGCGGGTGGGCGGCGTATGGGTATGGGACCTGCACGAGGGGAGCTGACGGAAGCGGCAGCGACTACCCTTCCCTGACCGGACGAGTGCGCTGGGTGACTTCGGAAGAGGAGTACTTCTTTGGCCTGTGACCTGTGGCTGGTACCGCTCGTGGACGTGTTGTGCCACACCCCCGACAACCCGTTCGCGGACGAACTCGCGCAGTACAACAACGTGCTCGCCGAGAGCGGGCTCCCGCCGGTGCCGGTGTACCAGTACATGCCGGGCCTGTCCGGAGAGGTCGCGCCGGTGGCGGGGTTCGACTACGACGCGCTGCATTTCCTGCGGCGCGTCTACCTGTTGCAGGTGTGCGGTCTGCCGGTGACGCCGGTCGGTGAACTCGGCGGGGACTACGAGCAGTTGCTGGAGATGTTCGAGGGGACCGCGCAGCAGTCGCACCTGGTGTGGCACTACGACCACGCGGGCGCGTACGTGCCGGTGGATTTCCCGGCGCCGCTGTCCAACGACGAACTCCTCGCCGGGGGCGGCCCGTTGGGCTCCTCGCAGGCGCTGCTGCGGGAGCTGGAGTACGTCGCCCCCGCGATCGGCATCGATCCGGCCAACCCGCCGGCGCCACCGCAACCCCCGTCCGCGCCGACGGAGTTGGAGGAGCCCGCCGGACCGGCGCCGTACGATCCCAGCCCCTTCGCCCGCGAGCGGCACGTGTGGCTGGGGCTGCACGCTGCGGCGACGCGGAGCCTGGCGCAGGGGTCGATGATCGTGTTCAGCTGAGCGGGGTCACGTGAGCTGGGAGAGGCCCCTCGCGAGGTCCTCCCGGTTCATGACCGGGGTCACGTCGATCTCGGCGCCGAAGTCGAGGAAGAAGGACTCGCCGATCTTCGGCATCTCGGAGCTGTCCTGGATGTCGAGGACGAGGTAGGCCGTGCGGCGGCCGTGGTCGAGGGTGAAGTAGGCGGCCTCCGGGTCGAGTTGACCGAGCGCCTCCTCCATCAGCTGGGGCATCTTGCCGGTGCGGATCGCGTCGTTGGCCCGTTCGGTGTCGAGTGACGCCTTGAGAAGTACACGCATGACACTCACCTTCTCGGTCAGAAGTATCATATGCCCGAAAAGGTTTATTTGTGAGGTCGGGAGGGCACAGGGGTCACCCGTCGGAAGGGCACGGGGCCGCCCGTCCGGACGGCCCCCTACCTGAGAGGTAGCTCTCCGGTACGGCTCAGAACACCGGCGTCCCGCCCTGCGTCAGCTTCCAGTTGACGTCCGCGAAGTCCGCCGGGTCCAGCGTCTTCTTCGTGGTCACGTAGTCGATCATCAGCTGCCGGATCTCGTTCGTGGAGCTGTACGCGATCTCGGCGGCGGCGATGTGCGGGTACCCGGAACCGCCGTTCGCCCGGTAGTTGTTGACCGCGACGACGAACACCTGGTCGTCGGCGACCGGCTTCCCCCCGTACGAGAGGTTCTTGATCCGGGACCCCTCCGGCTGCGCGATGTCGATCTCGTAGTCCACGCCGGCCGCCGTGTCGTACATGTAGTCCCAGAAGCTGTTGGCGTTGGTGAGGGTGGCGGTATCCACCTTCGTCCCGCTCGGCACCTGGTGGTAGTACTTCGCCGCGTACTCCAGGTAGTCCTTGAGCTGTACGCCGGTGAGCTTCTTCCCGTACAGGGTGTTGTCGTAGATGTAGAGCCCGGCGATGTCCTTGATGGTGACCGAGCCCTGCGGAATGTCGGCGGTGCGGCTGAAAGGCGCGGCGACGGAAATCAGCGGGAGCGCGGCATCCGCGGCGGAAAGTCCCGCTTTCACGCTGTCGATCTGGACCTGGTGGATGAAGTCCATGATCGGGACGTCCTTCCAGCAGGAATCGGCGGCCGAGAGGTCGGCGGTGCAGGTTCCCACCGCGGTGTTGACGTACTTCACGACCAATTCGTGGTCCGCTTCGAGGAGTTTCTTGATCTCCGGGTCCTCGTCGACGTTCTTCGGGTCGAGCGTGGTGGCGGTCTTCTTCGTGACCTTCCACTGTCCGCGTACCCATTCGACCTCGAAGTCGAAGACGCTGAGCCGGTATCCCCAGCAATAGGGTTCCGAGAGGAGGACGTCCTCGCCGGTCTCCTCGTTCGTCACGGTGTACGACGGCACCTCGACGTGTGTGTGGCCGACGAGGATCGCGTCGATGCCGGGGACCTGCTGGGCGACCAGGTTGGAGGCGTTCTCCACGTACGGCAGCTCGTCGCCGTACGACGACGAGCCGTCCAGACCGGAGTGGTCGGTCAGGAAGACGACGTCGCAGCCGAGGGCGCGCAGCCGGGGGACGAATTTCTTCGCCTGCTCCACCAGGCCGGGGAACACCATTTTCCCGCTGACGTTGTCCTTGTCCCACAGGGCGATTCCGGGATTCGTCAGACCGAGAATGCCGACCTTGATGTCCGGGGCGCCGGGGACGCGGATGCGCTTCACCGCGTACGGCTGGAAAGCGGGCTTGAGGGTCTTCGCGTCGAGCGCGTTCGCGCCGAGCAGCGGGAAACGGCACTGCTTCTCGAACTTGCGCAGGGTGTCGATTCCGTAGTTGAACTCGTGGTTCCCGAGCGCGGCGGCGTCGTACCGCATGTGGTTCATCGCGACGGCCATCGGGTGCTTCGGGCCGCCCTTCTCGGTGATCGGTGCGACGCGGGCGAAGTAATAGGCGAGCGACGTTCCCTGGATGATGTCGCCCGCGTCGACGAGGAGAACTCTCTCCTCGCCTTTCGCTTTCCGCTGCTCCTTGATGAGGGTGGCCACCCGGGCTACCCCTACAGAGTTACCTTTGCTGTCGCTGTACGCGGCATCCTTGTAGTAGTCCCAGTCGAATACGTGGCTGTGCAGGTCCGTCGTGCCGAGAATCGAGAACGACCATTTCTTCGTCCGGCACTTCTCAGGTTGTGCCGCCTGCGCGGCCGGTGCGCCCACCGCGCCCGCGGCGGCGACCGCGGCACCGGTGACGGCCGACTTCTGCATGAACTGACGTCGGTTCCAAGGGGACTTGGGCATGAGGGGGCTCCTGGAGCGCGCGAGGGGTACGGGTATGACTACCCGCGTAGATGCTTGCGGCCCTTGAGTTCGAGGCGGAACCAGGAGATGGCCATGGGCGGGTCAAGGATGGGATACGGGGGCGTAATTGATCGGATACTCTGAGTGGTGGCTGGTCTGTGTGGGCAGGGCGGGAGGGGCGCATCGTGGTGCCGGTGACAGGACGAGCGACGACGAGCGACATCGAGCCGCACGACTTCGAGGTGTTCCTGACGACCCTCGACGGGTTGGACGTACCCGGCTACCGGGCCGAGATCGTCCAGGGG
>NZ_LIRL01000783.1 GCF_001419795.1 Streptomyces niveiscabiei | reverse complement strand
GTCGTCGAGGGGTACGGGGCCGTCGTCGTGGGCGACGGTCACCAGCCGGTCCCCCGGCGCGAGCACGGTCTCCGGCGCGGGCGTGAGCAGCAGTCCGCCGTCCGCCCGCAGCAGCCCCACGGCGCAGGCCGTGTCCAGGCGCAGGGCCACGTCCTCGAAGGTCAGCCCCGCCGCCTGCGGTACGTCGCCGATGTGGAACTCGGCCCCGGCGAAGTCCAGGAGGTCGCGCAGCACCGACGGCATGCCGGGGTGTACGGCGGACTGGAGGAGCAGGCGTGCGGTGGTGAGGTCGGTCTCCAGCACGGTCCCGCGCGGCCCGGCGGCGAGCCGTGCGGCCGGCAGGTGCCGTCCGTCGTGCACGGCGGCCACGACGCGCGGCCCGTGGTCGGCGGGGAGCAGGGTGCGCAGGGCCAGCAGGGTCCGTACGACGGTGAGGTCGCCGTCGGTGTCCTCGGCGGGCAGCACGGTCACCGTCCGGGCGGTGCCCGGGGTGACGAGGGCGAGGGCGTCGGGGTCGGTCGGTGATCCGCACCGGCATTCGAGGCGGACGCCGGGCGTCGGTCCCACGGCGCCGGTGAGGGCCCTCTCCATGGCGGCCGGGTCCCGGTCGGCGAGGACGGTGACGACGTGCCGGACGCCGGCGGGGCGGGCGGCGATCAGCTCGGTGACCAGAGGGAAGATCTGGTCGGACCAGCCGAGGACGACGGTGTGGCCCTGTTCCAGGACCCGGGAGCGGCCTCGTCGCAGTTCCGTGAGCCGGTCGCCGAGGCCGGTGGTGACGACGCCGATGACCGTCGACACGACGAGCAGGGCGATCAGCCCGAGGAGCACGGACAGCAGCATCCGCAGGGGCGCCCCGGTCGCGGCGCCGAGCCGCAGGGTCTCCGCGCTGGTGCGGCCGACCTGGAGGAGCCGGCCGGACAGGGAGTGCGGGGCGTCGGGGTCGGTCCACACGAGCAGGGCGCTGGCGGGGACGACGACCGCGAGGCAGCTCAGGGCGAGCCAGCCGAGCAGGGTGGCGGTGCTGCGGGCGAGGGTCCTGTCGAACAGGTAACGCATCCGGTGGGGTAACGGAGTCCGTTCCTGTCGCCGCTCCACGTCCGCTCCCTGATCGCCGTGCCTGTCCGCCGAAGTCGCATCTCCGGGAGTCGAAGCGTGCCCAACGCCCGGCCCCCGACACGCCGTTCCACCGGCACCTTCACTCTTTCGGGCAGCTTTGGTGAGAGGTGGACGCCCCCGGCCCCCCTTGGCAGAGACCCGTCCTCGGCAGGCACCCGTCGCCGCTCGCCCACGCCCTCCCCGTTCGCGTGAATCGCCGCCGCTTCCCGGTGTCCCGGCGAGTGACCGCCCCGGCGTGCCCTCATCGTGAGCCCGGACCGACCGGTGTTCCCGCCGGGCGGCCGGACCGACCGGAAGAGGGACTGTTCATGGAGATGGAGATGGACCGACGACGAGTACTGGCGACCGTGGCCGCGGGGAGCCTGATCGGGCTGGCCGCCGGACCGGCGCGGGCCCGCCCCCGGATCGAGCCCGCCGCGTGGCGCGAGCTGCGGCGCAACCTCGGTCCGGGCGCCGCGCTGCACCGGCCGGGCGACGCCGGGTACGCGGCCCGGGCGACCCCCGACAACCAGCGGTACGCGTCGGTGCGCCCCGCCGGTGTCCTGGCCTGTGCGACCGAGGCGGACGTGGTCGCGGCGATCCGCTGGTGTGCCAAGCACGGCGTCCCGTTCGCGCCCCGCTCCGGCGGCCACAACTACGCGGGGTACTCGACGACGCCGGGCCTGGTGATCGGCCTGCGCGCGCTGAACGAGGTCGTCCCGCAGGGGCGGCGGCTGCGGCTCGGCGGGGGCGCGACGAACTCGGACGTGTACGCGGCCCGCGCGGCCGGCCTGTACTTCCCCGGCGGGCGCTGCCCGGGCGTGGGGGTCGCGGGGCTGACGCTGGGCGGCGGGCTCGGGTTCAACGACCGCAAGTGGGGCCTGACGTGCGACCGGCTCGTGGAGACGCGGGTCGTGCTGGCGGACGGGACGACGGTGCGGGCGGCCCCCGACGAGAACGCCGACCTGTTCTGGGCCTGTCGGGGCGGGGCGGGCGGCAACTTCGGCGTCAACACCGGTTTCGTCTTCGACGCCGTACCCGTGGACCGGCTGCGGGCCACGGTGTTCGACCTGACGTTCCCGCTGGACGCGGGGGTGGAGGTGCTGGAGGAGCTGCGGTACGTCCTCGACGCGGACCGCGGTGACGACGTCGACGTACGGGTCGGGTTCAAGCACGCCGGTGACGGCACGACCTCGCTGTGGCTGCTCGGTCAGCGGCTCGGCGACGAAGGGGCGCTGCGGCGACTGCTCAAGCCGCTGCTGCGGTTGCGTCCGGCGCGGGTGTTCGTCGAGGAGCGCGGGTTCTGGTCGGCGCAGGACTACTTGATGGAGCCCGTCGGCGCGCACGACGCCTACGCGTCCAAGTCCCTCGTCCCCGACCGCTGGCCCGCGCCCGACACGGTCGCCGCCGTCGCCGACTGGACGCGTGCCTGGCGCCCCGGCCCCGCCCGCGCCACCGGTTACGTCACCCTGTTCGCGATGGGCGGCTCCAGCGCCGTCCCCCGTCCCGACGAGACGGCCTACCCGCACCGCGGCGCCACCTTCGTCGTCGACATCGGCACCCACTGGAAGCCCGGCACCCCTCCCGCCGCCGTGAGCGCCCTCCTCGCCCAGACCCGCACCGCGCACCGCATGCTCCGCCACCGTCTGTCCACCGACGCGGCCTATGTCAACTTCCCCGACCCGGACCTGCGCGACTGGCGGCGCGCCTACTACGGCCCCAACTACGACCGCCTGACCGCCGTCAAACGCCGCTACGACCCGTCGGCGCTGTTCCGGTACGAACAGGCGATCGGCCACCCCGGCGCCTGACAACGGCTCTCAGGGGGCGCCGGGCCCGCCGTCCTGTTCCGGGCCGGTGGCCCGGTGGAATTCCTCGCCGCACACCGTGTCGGCGGATTCTCCCTGGAGGTGGATGGTCCGTTCCTGGGGGGTGAGGTCGCGGCCGATGGCTTGGCAGATCTTTTCGATGGTGTCGGCGGGGTCGTGGAGGCCGACGTTCCACAGGCGGATCCGGCGGTCGTCGGAGGCGGTGGCGAGGACCGTTCCGGCGGGGGCGAACGCGAGGGCGGTGACGGGGGCGGGG
>NZ_LIRL01000782.1 GCF_001419795.1 Streptomyces niveiscabiei | reverse complement strand
ACCGCAAACCCGCGGGTGCCGCCCGCAGCGCGGTCGCGGCGATGCAGCCGGGCTGGAACCTCGGCAACACTTACGACGCGATCCCCGACGAGACGTCCTGGGGCAACCCGCCCGTCACCCGGGCCCTCCTCCACCACGTCAAGTCGCAGGGTTTCCGCAGCATCAGACTCCCCGTCACCTGGAGCGGCCACCAGGGCGGCGCCCCCGGCTACACCATCGATCCCGTCTGGCTGGGCAAGGTCCGGCAGGTCGTCGACTGGGCGCTCGACGAGAACCTGTACGTCCTGCTGAACATGCACCACGACTCGTGGATGTGGCTCAACACGCTGCCCACCGACCACGACAACGTCCTCGCCCGCTACACCGCGACCTGGACGCAGATCGCCGCCGCGTTCCGCGACCACTCCCCCAAGCTGACGTTCGAGAGCGTCAACGAGCCCACGTTCACCGGCACGTCGGGCGACGACCAGAACTACCGGCTCCTCGCCGAGCTGAACCGCGTCTTCCACACCGTCGTCCGCGCGTCCGGCGGCGGCAACACGAACCGGCTGCTCGTCCTGCCGACCCTCTACACCAACTCCGAACAGGGCCGCCTGGACGCGCTCGCCGCCGAACTCACCGCCCTGCGCGACCCGATGATCGCGACAACCGTCCACTTCTACGGCTGGTGGCCGTTCAGCGTGAACATCGCCGGGTACACGCGCTTCGACGCGACCTCCGAGCAGGACCTCACCGCCCACTTCGACCGCGCCTACAACACGTTCACCGCGCACGGCGTGCCCGTCATCATCGGCGAGTACGCGCTCCTCGCCTACGACCACACCCGGCCCGGGATCATCGAACGCGGCGAGGTGCGCAAGTACTTCGAGTACGTCGGCAACTACGCGCGCCAGCGTCACCTCACCACCATGCTCTGGGACGCCGGGCAGTTCCTGAACCGGGGCACCCTCCAGTGGCGCGACCCCGAACTCTTCGCCCAGATCAAGTCCAGCTGGACGACCCGCTCGGGCACCGCCTCCACCGACCAGGTCTTCCTCCCCAAGTCGGCCCCGATCACCGCCCAGACCATCACCCTCAACCCCAACACGACCACCTTCCAGGGCCTGCGCGTCGGCTCCCGCAACCTCCTCCGAGGCCGCGACTACACCCTCTCCGGCAACCAACTCACCCTCACGGCCACCGCCTTGACGGACCTCGCGGGCAACCGCGCGTACGGCCTCAACGCGACCCTCCAGGCACGCTTCTCGCGCGGCGTCCCCTGGCGGATCGACATCGTCACCTACGACACCCCGGTGCTCTCCGACGCCTCCGGGACCACCAGCGGCCTGACCATCCCCACCCAGTTCCGCGGCGACCAGCTCGCCACGATGGAGGCCCGCTACGACGACGGCACCAACGCGGGACCGGCCAACTGGACGCCGTACCAGCAGTGGGACACCGCCTTCACCGCGTACACCTCCGACTCCATCAAGCTCACCGCGGAGTTCGCCAACTCGCTGCGGGACAACGCCCGGGCGACGCTGACCTTCCACTTCTGGAGCGGGGCGACCCTCACGTACCACGTCGTCAAGGCGGGCGGGGTGGTGACCGGGACCGTCTGACCCACAGCTCCTGCCCGTGACGCGCTGCCGTGCGCGTCACGGGCAGGTTCGGCGGTTCAGCGCGTCGGGGGGGCGAGACGGCCGGTCCGTGATGACGGCGTCGTGGCCGATCCACTCGGGGCTGTGGGCCGCCTCGTGCAGGAAGGCGGCGATGTCCGCGCGGCTGATCTTCGGGTTGCCCTTCATCGGGAGGCGGTCGGCGGCGCGGTACGTGCCCTGGGCTGGGCCGCTGGTCTCGGGCAGAGCCAGGCAGTGCCTGTCCGGGCGGAGCCGCTGCGGCGGGCCCGGTCAGGCGATCATGCGGTCGGCGGTGAGTACGCGCGTCGCCTCGGTGAGCAAGGTGTACAGCCGCGCGGCGGGCAGCGGGGCACCCGGGTCGGCGGGAGGCGGCGTCTGCGGCAGGTCGCCGGTGCGCAGACCTTCGGCGAACCGCGCCATGAAGGCCATGATGTCGGTGGCGTCGGCGAAGTACGGCACCGCGTACGCGGTGGTCTCCGGTTCGAAGCGCCAGCTCTCGGCCAGCGAGCCGGCGTCGACGACGTCGAAGCCCAGCCGGCCGATCAGGTCCGCGGCGTCCTCCTTGGCCCTCGGGTCGTCGCCCGCGATGGGCAGGGCGGTGCGGTCGACGGCGTCGGCGGGGCGGGCGAGCGCGGGGATGTGGAAGTCGCTGATGTTGTTGAACGCCTTGACCAGCTTCGCGCCGGCCAGGTGTTCCTGGACGAGTTCGCTGGTGGTGGCCTTGCCGGTGTCGAGGACCTCTATGCGGCCGTCGCGGAACGGGTAGTAGTTGCTCGTGTCGAGCACGACCTTGCCGGCCAGCGCTGCGGTCGGGAGGTTCCGGTAGGCGGTCAGCGGAATGCTCACCACCACCCAGTCGCCGGCCCGGGCCGCCTCTTCGGGGGTCGCGGCACGGGCCCGCTCGCCGAGTTCGGCGACCGTCTCCGACAGGGTCTCGGGACCGCGGGAGTTGGCCAGGACGACGTCGACGCCGGCCGCGACCGCGAGGCGGGCGATCTGCGTGCCGATGTTGCCGGTGCCGATGATGCCGAGTGTTGCCATGGAAAGGGTCTCCTGATCTCGCGGGCCGCAGGGTCCAGCGGAAGTCGAGCGGGGGTCGAGCGGAAGAAGTGCACGCTGAGGCCGGGGCTTCCCGCACCACCGAACCGGAGCAAGTGCTCCTCTTCAAGGTAGCACAAGCGGAGCGAATGCTCCTCTTAAGTGGAAGATAAACGGAGCAACCGCTCCCCTTGAGCACGGCACAGCCGGAGCACATGCTCCTCTTAAGGGTGAATCAACCGGAGCGGACGCTCCGCAATATCGCGGTTCCCTGTACCCTGAATCCCGTGAGCCTCGCCGACCAGCCGACTTCCGCGCCCGCGCCGCCCGCCAAGCGCGGACGCCGGGCCGACGCCGAGCGCAACCGCGCCACGATCATCGAGGCGGCGACCGCCGTCTTCGCCGAGCACGGCGGCGCCGTCGACGTCCGCGAGATCGCCCGGCGCAGCGGCGTCGGCATGGGCACCCTCTACCGGCACTTCCCGACCAAGGAGGAGCTGCTCACCACAGTCCTGGAGCTCCAGTTCACGTCCTGGCTCACCACCGCGCACGACGAGGCGACCGCCACGGAGGATCCCTGGCAGGCGCTCACCGGCTTCTTCGAGCAGATGCTGACGACCCAGTCCCGCAACCGCGCGGTCATCGAGAGCTACGCCGCCACCGGCGGCCCCTCAAGCTCCTGCGCCCAACGCTGCTACTCCTTCATCGACGAGCTGCGCACCCGCTGCATGGACGCCGGCCTCCTGCGCCCCGACGTCACCACCGCGGACCTCGTCCTCCTCAGCGGCTCCCTCACCCAGGCGGTCCTCACGACAGCCGACACCCACCCCGGCCAGTGGCGCCGCCTCCTCCAGATCTCCCTTGACGGCCTCAGCAGCCGCAACACGGACCCCCTGCCCGCCCC
>NZ_LIRL01000781.1 GCF_001419795.1 Streptomyces niveiscabiei | reverse complement strand
CCGCCTCGGCCGCCCGCCCGGCAGCCTCCTCCAACTCCGCCAACGCCCCGTGCACACGCGCCTGTTCAGCCTGAGACCGGCGCCGAAGGGCCCGCGCCAACGCCCCCTCGTACAACTCCCGCGCCTCGTCCACCTCCCCGAGCCGCAGCACAACTCCCGCCAGGGCGGAGGAGATTCGCGCCCCGATCCGCTCCCGCCCCTGCTCGGCCGCCGCCGCGCGAGCCTCGCCCAGCAGCCCCCGGGCGACCTCCAACTCCCCCAGCCGCGCCCGCGCTTCACCGATCCGGTAGGTCTGGAGCAGCACACCGTAGGGATTGGGCACAGCCGTGTGGATCGCGAGCGACTTCTCGAACTCCCGTACAGCGGCGCCCCATTCACCCCGCATCCCCAGCAGCATCCCCTTGAACTCCGCGACGGAGCCCCGGAGTACGCCGTGTCCGTCCCCGAGCAGCCCCGCCGCCGCCTCGGCCGCGTCCAGCTCCCGACCGGCCTCCTCCAGCCGCCCCGACTCCCAGAGCGGGCGCGCGAGTTGGAGCCGCGTGCGGACGATCCAGTCGGCCCGCGCCCCGTGCCGTACGGCGGAGTCGACGGCGAGCCGGAACACCTCGACGACGTCGGACTGGTGGGGATGGTCGAGCGCGTACGTCCAGACGGGCTCGGAGAGCGCGACCGCCTCGGCGTCCAACTCCCTTGCGTGGGCGAGCCGCAGACAGGCGAAGAGGGCGTGCCGCTCGTCGTACAGCCAGTCGGCGTCGACCTCGGCGTCCGGCGTGTCCGGCAGCGCCGCGAAGGTGTCGCCGACTCTCAACCGGGTCCCGGCAACGAGGAGATCGGCCCGCTGGGCCTGCCGTACGTACCAGCGCAGGACCCGCACCCGGGCGGCGTCGGCCTCGTCGCCGTCCGCGCGGCCCCGGCGCAGCGCGTGCGCGTGCAGCGGGCCGGGGAACCGCAGGCGGGCGCCCGCGCCGAGGTCCAGAAGGCCCGCCCGGTGGAGTTCCTCCAGCGCGGCATGGCAGGCGTCCTCGCCGAGGCCGAGCAGCGCGGTCGCGGAGCCCGGCGTGAAGGTGGGGCCGGGGTGGTGGGGCAGCAGGCGGTAGAGGAGGGACGCGGGCCGCGAGAGCCCGCCGTACGCCGTGTCCCAGACGCGCTCGACGCCGGGTACGCCCTTCTCGTCCCACTCGCCGCGCAGTTCGGGGACCAGGCGGGCGAGCGGGCGCAGCCGGTGCGCGCGGATCCAGCGGCCCGCGACGTGCAGCGCCGTGGGCAGGCCGTCGCAGAGGTGCACGAGGGCCCGTACGGACTCGGGGTCCTCGGCCAACCTCGGGTCCCTGGCGACGAGTTCGAGCAGCTCCGTCGCCGCGCTCTCGTCCAGCGGGGGCAGCGCGAGGTCGAGGGCGGCGCCGTCCTCCAGGCCGTACAGCGGGCCGGGGCTCGCGACAAGGACCGCGCTCGCGCCGGACGCGGGGAGGAGGGGGACGACCTCCGAGGCGTACCGGGCGTTGTCGAGGAGCAGCACGAACCTCTTGTCCGCCGTGAGGTTCCAGTACTGGCGGCAGCGCGCCTTGAACTGCGGTTCCACCAGGGCGGGTTCGACGCCGAACGAGCGCAGCAGCTGGGCGAGGACATCGCCGGGGTCGAGGGTGCCGCCCACGCGGTGGTCGTCGAGGTCGACGGTCAGGACGCCGTCCGGATACCGGTCCAGCACCGTCCGCGCGACCAGCCGCGCCAGCTCGGTCTTCCCCAGCCCCGCCGGCCCGCTGAACGCCACCACCAGCGGCCGACCGCTCCCCCGCCACTCCTCAACCGCCCTCGCCACACGCTCCCGTTCCCGATACCGGTTCACGAAGTGCACGGGCTCCGGCGGAAGTTCGACCCTCATACGACGCCTCTCGGTTCCTGTCGGGTGGGGTCCATTGTCGCGTGCCGGGTGGGGACGCGCGCGGTGATCTCCGCAGCCGCCGGCGCCCTCCGTGGGCGCGGGCGTCAGCCGGCCAGCCTGTTGAACTTGCGGATCTGCTGGTCGAAGACGCGCGCGGGGGCCACGCGCCGCAGCAGGCTGAGGCGGCGGGCGAACGGTCCGGCGGTGGTGCGCAGGCGCGGCCTGCGGGTGGTGGCCGCGGTGACGACGGCCCGGGCGACGACGGCGGGGGCGTCGCCGCCGTTGACCGCCTCGGCGACGGCCCGGTCGACGGTGCGCCGCTGCCGCTCGTAGACCGGCAGCGGGGTGTCGGGCTGCACGAGGTTGCCCTCGAACGCGGTGCTGGTCCCGCCGGGCTCGACGAGCAGGACCCGTACGCCGTGCTCGCGGACCTCGTGGTCGACGGACTCGGAGTACCCCTCGACCGCGTGCTTGGACGCGATGTAGGCGGCCATGTACGGCTGGGGCATGAACCCGTAGATCGACGACAGGTTGACGATGCGGCCACTTCCCTGGGCGCGCATGTGCGGCAGGACGGCCTTCGTCATACGGACGACGCCGAGGACGTTGACGTCGAGGACGCGCCGGTGCTGCGCCAGCGAGCTCTCCTCGGTGGCGCCCGAGGAGCCGATGCCGGCGTTGTTGACGAGCACGTCGATGCGGCCGAACCGGTCGATGACCTGCCGGACCAGCTCGGCGACCGAGTCGTCGCTGCTCACGTCGAGGTCGAGGAAGGTGACGCCGGCGCGGGGGGTGACCTTCGCGGTGTTCCGGCTGGTTCCGATCACCTCGAACCCCGCTTCGACGAAGGCGAGGGCGGTGGCTTCTCCGATGCCGGAGGACGCGCCTGTCACGAGCGCTACGGGTCGTTTTGTGGCCATCACGGGCTCCTGGGGGTTGGGTCATGTCCGCAGCGATGCGCGTCTCTCTCCGACGCTCTACCGATAGCTGCACCTCCAGAGTAACTCTTATCGAGTTATCTGCAACTCTCATGTCGCAGTTTATGGAGGAGATGCAGCTCGGGAGTATCTTCTTCAGGGAAGCAGACGTCGATGAAGCGGGCGTCGATGACAGGAAGGGAGACGCCATGGGGCGAGCTCTGCGAGCCGATGCCGAACGCAGCGTGCGCGCGATCCTGGAGGCGGCCGAGAAGGTGCTCGCCGAGGACCCCGGCGCGACGATGGAACAGATCGCCGAAGCCGCGGGCCTGGCCAGGACGACCGTGCACCGCCGGTTCGCCAACCGCCAGGCCCTCGTCGAGGCGCTGGCCGCGTCCGCCAAACGGCAGCTCGCCGACGCCCTCGACGACGCCCACCTGGACACCGCCCCACCCCTCGTCGCCCTGCACCGCGCGACCGCGAACACCCTCCGCGTCAAAGGCGCCTGGCGCTTCACCCTCGGCAACCCCCTGGCCCAGAACGGCATCGCCGAGGACGTCTGGGCCGACGTCAACACCCGCTCCCTCACCTTCCTCACCCGCGCCCGGCGAGAGGGCCTCCTGGCCCCCGAAACCGACCTGGAATGGACCCGCCGCGTCTACTACGCCCTCATCGGCGAGGCCCTGCACGGCCCCGGCGCGACGCAGGACCCGGACGCCGGGAACCCGGACGCCCTGGCCACCCGCATCGTCGAGACACTGCTGCACGGGGCGGGGCGGCGCGGCTGAGCAGCCTTCGGGGGGCGCGGCTCCCGGTGCGCTCAGCGTCTGCCGGCCTTGGCCGGGGTCGTGGCCTGCGTGGGTTCGGTGCGTGCGTCGCCACCGAAGACCGCGGTGAACGTCGTGCACCTGGTGTAGGCGAGGACGAGCTTGCCACCGCGGCAGCCCGCACCAACTTCCTCGCACCGCCCGCCGGTCGCGCGGGACGGCGACCGTGGCGGTCGCGGAAGCATGGGCCGCGTCACCGGGGTAGCAGAGGCTGTACGTGACCTTGCCGCCAACCGCCAGGGTGTCCTCGCTCGCGAACCGGCGGTCACACGACAGCCACACCGTACGAGTGCCGAGCGGCTTACCCTCGGTCGAGGCGAGGTCGGCCCACGTCACCCCGACCGGCATCGAACCGGGAAGGTCGGGCAGGACGAGGCCGAACATGCCGGCCAGCGTCAGCCTCCTGCCCAGCGGGGCCTTCGCAGGCGCGCTGACGCTCACCCTGGTCGCCGAGGCTCTCGGGCATGACCTCCTTGCGGCAGGCACACTTCCGCGCCGTACCGGAGGAGACGTCGTACCCCGCGAATTCCCCCGGCGAGCGGTCCTCGTTCCCCGCGACAAGAACTCCCCCATCACCGCCGGGGACGATGCCGACTCCCAGGGCACCCCGCCCGACTGATCCAGCGCGACGACCGGTTCGGTGCCGGAGAAATCGAGGGAGCCGATGCCACCACCGCCCCGCGCCGCACGGCGACCACCGATGCCGCCGTGACAGCGGTTCGCCCGGCCGGTTTCCCGATGGCAGGGATCACCTGAAAGAGGAAGCCCCGGTCACAAGAAATGTGACCGGGGCTTCCTCAAGTGAGCCGCCTTCGGGATTCGAACCCGAGACCTACGCATTACGAGTGCGTTGCTCTGGCCATCTGAGCTAAGGCGGCGCGCTGTCCGCACCATGGTGCGATCAGCAACGGTGGTAAGTCTACACAGTTTCGAAGGGTGCTCCGACCACCCCTGACGGGGTCAGGAGCAGCGCTTGCCCGGGGGCGGGACGGTGCCCGCGAGGAGGTACGTGTTGATCGCCGAGTCGACGCACGCGCTGCCGCGCCCGTACGCCGTGTGCCCGTCGCCGTCGTACGTGAGGAGGCGCCCGGCGGAGAGCTGGCCCGCGAGGGCCTCGGCCCAGCGGTAGGGGGTCGCGGGATCGCGGACCGTGCCGACGACGAGGATCGGCGCGGAGCCCTGCGCGGTGATGCGGTGCGGGGCTCCGGTCGCGCGCACCGGCCAATGCGCGCAGGTGAGGGACGCCCAGCCCATGCCCTCGCCGAAGACGGGGGACGCCTTCTCGAAGGCGGGGAGGGCCGCGCGCACCTCGTCGGGCGTGGCGTACGCGGAGGGCAGGTCGAGGCAGTTCACCGCCGCGTTGGCGAACATGAGGTTGGCGTAGCGGCCGGCGGAGTCGCGTTCGTAGTAACTGTCGGCGAGGACAAGGAGACCGGCGCCGTCGTTCTCGCGGATCGCGGACGAGAGGGCCTCGCGGAGCTGTTCCCACGTGCTCTCGTCGTACATCGCGGCGATCACGCCGGTCGTCGCGAGGGCCTCGCCGAGCCTGCGGCCGTCCGCGTCGCCTGCGGGGATCGGGTGGGCGTCGAGGCGCCGGAAGAACGCCTTGAGGCCCGCGCCGACCTGCGCGGGCGTGCCGCTGAGGGGGCAGTCGGGGTGCCGTACGCAGTCCTTCGCGAACGACTGGAACGCGGTCTCGAAGCCGGCGGTCTGGTCGAGGTTCATCCGGCGGGCGGTCAGGGAGGGGTCCATCGCGCCGTCGAGGACGAGGCGGCCGACGCGGCCGGGGAACAGGCCCGCGTACATGGCGCCGAGGAACGTGCCGTACGACGCGCCCACGTACGTCAGCTTCGGGTCGCCCAGCGCCGCGCGCAGGATGTCCATGTCGCGCGCGGCCTCGACGGTCGACATGTGCCGCAGGAGCTCGGGGGCGTCGGCGCCGCAGCCCTCCGCGAACTTCCGGTACGCCGCGACCAGCGCGTCCGTCTCGCGCTGGTCGTCGGGGGTCGTGTCGGTCTGCGTGTACGCGTCCATCGCGCGCCCGTCGAGACACTCCACGGGTTCGCTGCGGGCGACCCCGCGCGGGTCGACGGCGACCATGTCGTACCGCGCGCGCACCTGCGCCGGGTAGCCGATGCCCGCGTACTGCTGGAGGTAGCCGACCGCCGAGCCGCCCGGGCCGCCGGGGTTGACCAGCAGGGAGCCCAGCCGCTCGCCCGGCCCCGTCGCCTTCTTCCGGGCCACCGCGAGCCGGACGTCCCCCTGGGCCGGCTCCGCGTAGTCCAGCGGCGCCTTCATCGTCGCGCACTCGAAGCCCGGCACCCCGCAGCTGCGCCAGCGCAGCTTCTGCCCGTAGTACGACGACAGTTCGGCCGGCGTGGCCTTCGGCAGTGCCACCAGCTCGGCCCGCGCGGCGCCGACCACCGAGGCCGCACCCCCGCTGGAGCAGCCGCCCAGCAGCAGCGCCGCCGAGGCGAGCGACGCGACGAGGGCGACGGGGGTCCGGAGGCGGCGGTGACGGCTGAGGCTCATACACCGAGAGTAACGCTGAGCGACGAAATGAACACGGTTCGTCCGGGATTCACTCCGTACGAGTGACAGTCCGTCAACTCACAGTGACATTACGGCAATCGGCGGCACACTCCGGCTCCGACGGGTCCCGACAGCACCCCCCACCCGCTCCGCGCACGGCGCACAAGGCC
>NZ_LIRL01000780.1 GCF_001419795.1 Streptomyces niveiscabiei | reverse complement strand
GTGGTGGTGGAGCGGGAGGTTGAAGGGGCGGGAGGTGCCGGAGGCCGGGTGAGGCAAGGAGCAGGCAGTCGAGGAGCCGGGGAGTGTCGGTGGTCGGTTGAGGCGGGGTGTCGGGCTGCGCGGGCTTCCTGAGGGGCGCGTCCCCTGGTCGCCGCCCCGTCCCGCGCAGCGCCCCCGCTTCAGCGTCGGCCGCCGAACTCCCAGTCGTGCACCTCCGTCTGCGCGTGTCCCACGAGCACCCGGCGTGCCGTCTGCGCGTCGGGGGCGCGCAGCAGGGCCGCCGTGCCGAGCCAGGCCGTACCGTCGTCCGACAGGAGGGGGCCGAAGGCGATCAGGTCGTCGGTGTCCGGGGGTACGGCGAGGTCCGTGCCCGGGTCGGGGGCGAGGCCGATCACCAGGTAGCGGTTGCCGCCGGTCCGGCCGCCGGGGAAGTCCCACATCGTCCGGCCGAGCAGGTTGCGCCAGCGCCGCAGGAGGACGTCCCGGTAGGCCCCGGCCTGGTAGTTGGGCTCGTCGAAGGCGAACGCCCGGGCCGCGGCGGGGTCGGGGAGGTCGACGATGTGGACGCTGCCGGTAGGGGTCTCGCCGTCGGCGGCGAAGGTGGGGCCACGGGCGATGAGTTCGGCGGTGTAGCCGTCCATGTACGACCAGTGGGCTTCGCCGAGTCGGCGGCGCAGGGGGAGGGAGCCGGACCGGTCGCGGTGGTAGCAGAAGAACTCCATGGACGGTGATCATCGCCGCAGCGGGGGCGGTGGTTCAAGCGGCTTCTCCCAGCGGGTGCGACCGCTACTCGCCGTCCGGCCGGACCCCGCGTGCCAGCAGATCCGGCAGTTCGGAGCGGCGGCGGGCCGACAGTTTGCGGTAGACGCGGGTCAGATGCTGTTCGACGGTGCTCACCGTGATGTACAGCTGGGTGGCGATCTGCCGGTTCGAGCGGCCCTCCGCGGCCAGCGACGCCACCCGCCACTCGGCCTCCGTGAGGGACTCGGGCGCCGCCGGGGCCTCGCTCCTCCCGGGACACGGCTCGGCCGGCGCGGGCTCCTCGCCGAGCGGGACCGTGAACGGCCGTATCCGGTGCGGGGCCCCGCCATCGGTGGCCGGTTCCAGCGCCTTGTCCCGGTGTTCGCGCGTGGCCTTGGCGTGGCCCTGTGTCAGGTCCTCCTGTCCGAGCCGGGCGAGCACCCGGCCGAGCAGGGTCCGGTCGCCCGCCGTGCGCAGGATCCGCTCGGCCTCCTCCAGGTGCGCCCGGCGCCGTTGCGGGTCGTCGACCGAGGCCAGGACCAGCAGGGCCCTGCTCCGGTGGTTCGCCGAGCGGCCTTCGTGCACGAGTTCCTCGACGGCCGTACGGCGGGCCCGGTCCGTGTCGCCGAGGGCGAGGTACGCCTCCGCCGCGCAGGCCCGCCAGCCCACCGTGTCCGGCCGTCCGTCGACGGCGCAGGCCAGGAAGTCCTGGAGGGCGGCGTGCGGGCGGCCGATCTCCATCAGGTAGCCGCCCCGCGCGATCCGGTACAGCTGACCGCAGGAGGACTCCCACATCTCGTCGGGTACCGGGCGCTCCAGGCAGCGGGCCGCCTGGTCCAGGTCGCCCATGAGGGTGTGCGCGGCGATCAGGACCGCCAGGGGCAGGCCGACGGTGATTCCCCAGCCGTGGTCGGGCAGCAGCGCCAGGGCGGAGGCCGCGTACGCCGCGGCCCCCGGCGCGTCTCCCAGGTGCCACCGGATGCGGGCGTGCAGTGCCTCCAGGGACGCCTGGCGGACGGGGAGCGCGCCGGCGGGCAGCATCTCGCGCAGTTCCTGGCAGAGCCGGTCGGCGGGGGCCAGTTCACCGCGGTCGATCAGCTCCAGCAGGGACGCGAAGTCGAGTCCCCAGATCCGGCGCGTGTCGGCGACGGCGAGCAGCGGGCAGCCGGTTCCGTCGCCGTTCCCGTCCCCCGCGACGGCGGCGTCACGCTGGTCGTGGACGTAGGCGCGTACGGCGGGGAGGTCGAGCAGTCCCGGCCACAGGGCGACCGCCAGCGTGACGAAGCCCCACGCGTCGTCGTGCCCTTCGCCGACCCGGCAGGACTCGATCAGCCGGATCGTCAGCTCCGTGCCCTGCTCCCGGTTGCCGAGCCAGAGCGACCGGAAGGCGAGGACCTTCAGTGCGCTGTAGTCGGCGTGCCCGGAACGCACCACGGCCAGCAGTTGGTCCACCTCCGCCTGCGCCGCGCAGGGGTTGCGGCCGCCCAGGGTGATGACGAGCGCGGTGAGGATCCTGGAGCGCTGGCGTCCGTCGAGGTCCGCGCGCTCCGCGAGGCGCAGGCCGGCGAGCGCCCGGTCCCACTGGCCGGCCGTCAGGTACTGCCGCCAGGCGTGCCACAGCACCCGCACCTGCGCTGCGTCGGGCGGCTCGTCGGCGGCCAGGAGGTGGCGGGCGACGACGGTGGCGGGCGCGCCTTCCACGAACAGCAGCGCGGCAGCCTGCTTGTGCAGGGCCGGCAGCCGTGCGCCGAGCGCGCCCAGCACGGCTTTGGGTACGTCCGGGTGCCGGAATCCTCCACCGTCCAGCAGGCCCGCGCGGTCGAGTTCGGCGAGCCGGTGCTCGATGTCCTTGGGGGGCTGTCCGAGCAGCCGGGCGGCTCGTGGGGGCGTCGCGTCGTCGCCGAGCACGGCGAGGGCCTCGACGGCCTCGGCGAGGGCGGGGTGGCGGGCCAGCAGGGCGAGGTAGGCCGTCCGGAAGGACTCCCCGATGCGGACCGGTGTGCCGGGGCCGGGCTCGCCGGTGCGGAGCAGGTCGTGCAGCAGGGCGGTGACGAGGCAGAGGTTGCCGCCGCCGGCCCGGTGGACGGGGGCGGCGAGTCCCGCGGCGGTCCGCGCCGGGAGCCGACGCTCCAGCAGCATCCGTACGTCGTCCTCGCCGAGGGGGTTGGTCTCGGCCAGCCGGGCTCCGGGAAGGGCGAGGAACTCCCGGGGGTCGCCGTCGGGGGCGCAGCAGGTCCGGGGGAACGCCAGGACCACGGTGACGGGGTGGGAGCACAGGCGGCGGGCGAGGTAGAGGAGGCAGGACCGGGACTGCGGGTCCAGGTGGTGGGCGTCGTCGACGGCGATGACGATCCGGCCGTGTTCGGTCCGTTCGGTCAGCGCGGAGGCGAGGGTGCGCAGCAGCCCGGCGGGGGCCGGTGCCGCGCGGTCGACGAGCCGGCGTACGGCCGACCGGACGTCCTCGGGGATTCCGGGGACGTGGCCGAATTGTTCGACGGCGGAAAAGGGCATTTCATGTTCGTCGGGGAATCCCGTGGCGGACAAGCAAAGCGAACCGGACGCCGTGGCGCGCTTTTTCATTTCCTCCAGAAGGGAAGTCTTTCCTGTTCCCGGGCCTCCTTGTAAGACAAGGAGGCCACTGCCCATTTCGATCTGTCGGGCGCAGCTTTCCATCCGCATGAAGATCATCATCGGTCCGGACCAGGCGAGACACCAGACCATTTTTATGGATTTTGCCGCCTGTTTGACACGCGTATAAGGATCTGCACGAGCCGGACCTCCCTTCTCCTCACTCCTGGAATTGGCGGACCTGCTGCGGGCGTCCCGTCCGCGCGGACGTGTAAATGGCGGTCACGACGGCCACCGCCCGCCGCCCGTCCTCGCCGTCGCTCAGGGGCGGTCTGTTGTCGCGCACGGCGTCGCAGAAATCCAGGAGCTGGTCCCGGTGCGGCTGGTACAACATGCCCGTGGCGTCCCTGGCCTCGTCCCTGGCCAGTTCTGTCCGGTGGGCGTCCGACTGGTCGGCGGCGCCGAACGCCCCGTACGCGGGTGCCTCTTCGCCGTCCCGCGACAGGTGCAGGTAGGCGAGTTCGTCGTCGTCGATGACCACGCTGCCCCGGTCCCCGTTGACCGCCGTGCGGGCGGTTCGGCCGGGGTAGGCGGCCGTGGTGGCGAGCAGGGTGCCCAGGGCGCCGTCGGCGAAGCGCAGGCCTGCTGTCGCGACGTCCTCCACCGCGATCCCGGGATGCGCCAACTGCGCGGTGTGCGCGGTCACTTCCACCACCGGGCCGGCGAGCCACTGCACCAGGTCCACGGCGTGGATCGCCTGGTTCATCAGCGCGCCGCCGCCGTCCAGGTCCGGGGTGCCGCGCCAGGTCCCGGAGGCGTAGTACGCCGGGGCACGCCACCACGACAGTTCGGCCATGACGGAGGTGACCCGGCCGAGTCCGCCGGAGCGGATCGCCTCATGGGCCAGCTTCGCGGCGGGGTCGAAGCGGTGCTGGGACACCACGCCCAGCGTCCGTCCCGTCTCGCGGGCCACGCCGATCAGCCGGTCGGCGGCCTGCGGGGTCACGTCCACGGGTTTCTCCACCAGGACGTGCTTCCCGGCGCGCAGCGCCTCCTCGGCCAGCGCGGCGTGGGTGCCGCTCGGCGTGCACAGCAGGACGGCGTCCACGTCGGGCCGGGCCAGCAGTCCCGGTACGGTCGTCACTCCGCAGCCCGCCTCGGCGGCCAGTGCCCCGGCCCGCACCGGGTCCCGGCCCGCGACCGCCGCCAGCCGGGCCCGCCGGGTGAGCCCGGTGTCCTCACGGGTCAGCAGCCGGGTCCAGAAACCGCCGATCGACCCGCAGCCGATCACACCGAACGTCAGCACGGAACCTCACATCCAGTCGGGAGAAGTCGGGGCAGCGCGGCGAGTCCGCGCTCCAGTTCGTCGAGGTCGGCGGGGTGGCGCCGCCGGTAGCGGAGGTTCACGTCCTGGACGCCCCGCCAGGTGACCGGTGCCGTCCCGCCCCCGAGGCCCGGCGCGAGGCGGTCGTACGCGGCGGTGCCGGGCCGCAGCACGAACCGGACCGGGGCGAACCAGGCGGGCGGGTCCGGCACGCGGGTGCCGCCGGGCGCGCCGACCAGCACGGACACGCAGGGCGTGATGCCGGCGCCGGACAGCCTCGCCGCCGCCTCCCGGGTGCGGGGGCCGGCGTCCAGCCACACCGTCCGGCAGCCTGCGGCGGCCCAGGACCGGACGTCGCTCCTGAGGACGACGTCCCCCCGGGTGCGGCTCGTCCACTCCACGCCCCGGCCGCGCAGCCAGCCGCCGGGGTCGTCGTCGGCGCCGAACACGCGGTCCAGGAAGACCACATGGCCAAGGCCCGCCGCCCGTTGGGCCGCGAGGCCGGCGAGCACCCGGCCGGGGCCGTCGGCCATCCGTGCCGCCCCCGCCGGGACGAGGCGGGGTACGCCGTCCACGACCGTCCGGGCCGTGTAGCGGGCCAGCGGCACCAGGTCGTAGGCGGGCGGCGGCCAGCACTCCAGGGGCCGGTAGGGCGGGGGCCGGTTGCCCACGACGAGCACCGGTGGCAGCGGGCGCGGCATCCCGCCGTACAGGACGGGCACGGCGGCGCCCGCCGCGAGGTCGCGGGTGGCGCGTACCGCCGCCGAGGCCGCCTCGCCGACGGCGACGTGATCCGCCGCCAGCTCCAGGAGCGTCGACCCCGGCAGCCGGCTGCCGTGCGGGCCGACCGCCAGCACCCGCACGCCGGGGAACCACGCGCGGGCGCGGTCCACGGCCGCTCTGACCGGGGACAGGTCCACCGGCCAGGGCGTGCCGGCGGCCGTGAAGACCACCAGCAGATCGGGGGCCGAGGCGGCCGGGGGGAACGCGGCGAGCCGCTCGTCCCAGACCGTGACGTCGCAGCCGTCGGCGCGCAGCCGGGCGGCGGCCAGCAGGACGTCCCACGGGACCGGGACGGACGGGCCGTCCGAGGCGGCGGGCACCAGCAGACAGACACGCGGGCTCGTCACGTCCGCACGGACCGTGGCCGGGGCGCGGGGTGCGCGGTCTCGGCGAGCAGGCCGATGCGCGACACTCCGCGCAGGTCGAGACCGGGGGGACCGTCCGGGGACAGCAGGGCGGCCACCGACCAGCGCAGGGCGTTGTCCAGCGGCGAGTCGTGCACCAGCCACTCGCGGCGCGGCTGCGGTCCCGCCACGGCGAGCCGGTGCGTGTTGCGCGGCAGCCGGGTGCCCCGGGGCAGGGTCACCGGGTCGAGGTCGAGGCGCAGGCTCACCGGTCCCGCGACCACCTCGACCCGGCGCTGCCGGCTCTCCCCCGCCGTGACCGCTCCGTCGAACCAGTCCGGCACGCCGACCTGTCCCGACGGCTCGGGGCCCACGATCGTGGAGTACAGGTCGACCTCCACGCCGTCCGCGCTCACCCGCTCGTGGGCGGCGGTGGACGTCAGCTCCGGGTCCGTCGCCACGTGGAGCGTCACCTCGCCGGGTGCGGTCGCCAGGTAGCGGTCGTAGGTCTCCGGCGGCAGCGCGCCGCGCACCAGGGCGAGCATGTGCAGCCACTCGTAGCCGAAGACGCCGAAGTCGTGGTCGACGAACCGGCCGCCCGCGATGTCCTCGCGGCGGTCCTTGCCGAACCCGACCCGGACCGCCGTCAGCGGGTGCCCGGGGGCCAACTCCCAGCGCAGTGTGCGCAGCAGGGCCATCGCCTGCGAGTGCCGGTACTGGTCCATGATCACCAGCCGGGCCTCGGGGTGGGCGACGAGGAGCGCGGTCAGTGCGGGGATCTCCCACGCCCGGCACAGCGGCTTCTCCACCAGCAGCCGGGCCTGCGGGTCGGCGTCCAGCACCTGCGCGACCGTCGCCACGTGGGTGGCCGTCGGTGAGCACACCGACCACACGTCGACGCGGCGGCGCCGTAGGGCGTCCTCGATCCGGCCGAGGACCGGGACACCGGGCGTCTCGGCGCCCGGCGCGGGGTCGACGACGCTGACGTCGAACCCGAGGTCGCTCAGGAGGCGCTGGTGCAGGCGGCCCGCCGCTCCGAACCCGATCACGCAGACGTGGGTCCCCGACGTGCGGGGGCTCACCGGGCCGCCCGCGTGCCCGAGGCGAGGTACTCCTCGTAGTAGGCGGCGAACAGGCCCGCCTCGTCGATGGCCCGGTCCACCGGTTCGAGGTGCAGTCCGGGGCCGAGCGAACCGGCCTCGCGGCAGAGGGTCTTCGCGGCAATGAGGGTGCCGGCCCGGTAGGCGTCGTAGCCGCGGTTCGCGATCCCCTCGTACTCGAAGAGGTTGAGCGACCGGCCGTCTCCCAGCAGGGTCGCCGTGGTGCCCGTCGGCAGCGTGTAGCGGACGCCGACCTGCGGGACCGCTGTCGACTCCAGGCCCTCGAAGCCCTCGCTGAGGAGGCTGAAGTCCTTGGTGGCGAAGCCGGCGAGGTGGACGCCGTCGGGCAGCAGCGGCAGGTCCCGCGGGGTGATGGCGAGTTCGCCGGTGTTGCCGATGATCAGGAACGGGGAGTGCGCGGCGAGCGCCTCGCCGGCGCTGCGGTAGGTCTCGTAGCCGTGCTCGGCGGCCGTGATCAGGGTCAGGATGTCGGTGTCCACCACGGCGACCCGGCAGCCCAGGGCGCGCAGTGCGTGGGCCACCCGGCCGCCCAGGGTGCCGTAGCCCAGGAGCAGGACGTGCCGGCCGATGAACTTCTCGCCGGGGAGGATCGCGCGCAGGCGCCGTACGCAGGAGTCGGCGATCTCGTTGTAGCCCAACATGCTCTTGAGGCGGGAGCGGGCCATGTTCAGGACGGGGATGCTGAGTTCGCCGGGGGCGTTGGTGATCCGCTTGAGGCCGCTGACCGTCAGTTCCAGGGCGCCGTCGACGCGTTCGTCCAGGACGCCGCTCGCGCCGTAGCCCTGCGCGAGGAGGCCGCCGTCGTCGACGACGAGGACCTTGCGGCCCGCCGCGTGCGCGCGCCGGACGAACGCGTCGACCCGCTCGTTGACCGCCAGGGCGTACGCCTTCTCGGCGGTGTCCGCCGAGCCGTTGATCACCGAGTTGTCCAGGGTGTCGCTCTGGTAGCCGCGGCGGAGGAACCAGGCGTGCACGCGGTCGCGGTGCAGGGTGCGGTCGCCCTTGTTCAGCGCGAAGATCCACTTCCGGTCGATGCCGGCGCGCTCCATGCCG
>NZ_LIRL01000078.1 GCF_001419795.1 Streptomyces niveiscabiei | reverse complement strand
CCCCCGACGCCTACAGCACGCCCCCCTACGGCCAGCCCGGCCCCTGGGCCCCCGCTCCTCCCGTTCAGCACCCGGGCGGCGCGCAGGGTGATCCCTGGGCGCGGTACGACCCCTGGGCAGCCTCGCCGCTTCAGCAGACCGGGGAGGGGGTGCCGAGTGAGCGGCAGCGGAAGAGGGAGTGGCGGAAGGGGCTTGTCGCCGGGGCGTTGTTGCTGGCGCTGGTGTCCGGCGGGGTCGGTGGTGTGGTCGGGGTGCAGTTGGAGCGGCACGGGATCGGGGGGATCGAGTTGCCGCAGGCCCCGCCGGAGCCCGGTGCGCGGGACGCCGGCAGTGTCGCCGGGATCGCCGCGCGGGCGTTGCCGAGTGTGGTGACGTTGCATGTGAAGGGAGGGTCGGAGTCCGGGACGGGGACCGGCTTCGTACTGGATGATCTCGGGCACATTCTGACCAATAACCATGTGGTCCAGCCCGCGGGGAGCGGCGGCGACATAACCGTTGTCTTCAATGGCGGGCAGGCGGTGAAGGGCGAGATCGTCGGACGGGACGCCGGATACGATCTCGCGGTCGTGAGAGTCAAGGGCGTACGGAATCTGACGCCCCTCCCGCTCGGTAATTCCGACGGAGTCAAGGTCGGTGATCCCGTCGTCGCCATCGGCGCCCCCTTCGACCTCTCCGGCACCGTCACCTCCGGCATCATCAGCGCGACGGAACGGCCGATCACCGCAGGTGGGGACGGGAGCGACGTGTCGTACGTGGACGCGTTGCAGACGGACGCGCCGATAAACCCGGGGAATTCCGGAGGGCCTCTGCTGGACGCGCGAGGGCGGGTCATCGGGATCAATTCGGCGATTCGGTCGGCGGGGGGTTCGGATACCGGTACGGGACAGTCGGGTTCCGTCGGACTCGGGTTCGCCATCCCCGTCAATCAGGGAAAACGCATCGCCGAGGAACTCATCAACAACGGCCGGGCGACGCATCCGATCATCGGCATCATCCTGGACACCGCGTACACGGGCGACGGCGCGCGCGTACGGACGGACAGCGGTGAGGCCGGTCCGCCGGTGACCGTCGGCGGCCCCGGGGCCCTCGCCGGGATCAAGCCTGGTGACGTCATCACGGAGGTCGACGGCAAGCCCGTGCACTCCGGCGACGAGCTGATCGTCAAGGTCAGGGCGCACCGGCCCGGCGACGAACTGCGGCTGACCGTCGTCCGCGGCGGGAGGACGATGAGCCTCTCGCTGGTGCTGGGGAGTGCCGGCGGGTGAGAAAAGGGTGGGTGCGGGAACTGACGGAAACCTCACAGGGGACCGCCGTACGCCCTTCCCGCCAGGCAAACATCCCGGAAAACGTCCCGGCGGAGGCGGTTCGGAATGCTCCGGGCGGTACCGGTTCGCCAGGTGTGACAGGTACCGTGGACGCGGCCCGGGCCACGGAAGAACCCGCAGGCACCGCGGAGGGCCACCGGCCGCGGACATCGCAAGGAGCTTCAGGTGTTCAATGACATAGGACCGCTTGAGCTGGTGACCCTCGCAGTCCTGGCCGTGCTCATCTTCGGTCCGGACAAGCTCCCCAAGGTCATCCAGGACGTGACGCGGACGATCCGCAAGATCCGCGAGTTCTCGGAGAGCGCCAAGCAGGACATCCGTACGGAGCTGGGCCCCGAGTTCAAGGACTTCGAGTTCGAGGACCTCAACCCCAAGACGTTCATCCGCAAGCAGCTGGACAACGACGACCTGGGGCTGAAGGAGATCCGCAACGGGTTCGACCTGAAGAAGGAGATGGCGGAGGTCGCCGACGCGGTCCACACGACGGCCGAGTCCGCGTCGACGCCGCTGCCCCCCGGCAAGGTCGACATGAGCAAGCCGGACACCGCCACGCCGGACGCGCCCAGGACCGACCTCACGAAGAAGCCGGACACGGACAACCGGCCCCCCTTCGACTACGACGCCACCTGATCCGTACGCCCGGGCACTCACCCGGGTGGATATGCTGCCGAGTTGTTGTGCGGACCTGACGTGTGCGCCCGAAGGGGGGCGGGCCGTACGGGTCCGCCGAGAGCGAGGAGGCGTCCGGGCACATGGAGACGACGAGTCGAGCGGTCGCGCAGGCGCCGGTCGCGGAGGGCGGACAACCCGCCCCCGCCGTCCGGCGCGCCGTGGACGGCTTCCTGGAGGCGCCCTTCCCCTGGTACGGCCTCGACGAGGCGTACACGGGGCGCAGGTGGCTGATGCAGGTCGGTACGGCCGCGGACGGCGCGGTCGAGCACGGGTCCATCGGACACGGCGACGAGCCGTCCGTCCGGCACGAGACCGCCGGTGAGGACCGGGGGAAGTTCGCGGTCGTCGTCACGGTCGCCGCGAACCCGTCCCGGCGCAGCGCCGACGGTACGGGCCTCCTGGAGGCCACGTCGGTCTCCTCCGCCGCCTGGCTCGCCGGCGTCGGCCTGCTGTCCTTCACCTGGCCCGGCCAGATGGACCACAGCCTGCGCGACGACTGGCTGGAGCAGCAGACGGAGACGGCCTGGGTCCTCGCCGACGACCTCTCCGGCGACGACTGGTCCACCCTCACCCTCCCCGTGGACGGGGTGCCCACCCCGTTCCACTACCGCGAGTCGGAGTTCGGCTGGGTCCTCGCCGGTTCGACGCAGCAGGGCGTTCACCTCGGCGCGTACGGACGCGGGATGAGCGCGTACGGCCTGGGCTTCTCGACGGTGAAGGACATCGAGGAGTACGCGTAACGGTCACGGCACGGACCTCGCGCGGTCCGTGCCGTACTCGGGGTCTAGAACTTGTTCCGCGGGGTGATCCCCAGCGACAGCCCCGAAAGGCCCCGCTGGCGTCCGCCGAGCTTCCCCGCGATCCCTCGCAGCGCGGCGCCCGCCGGGCTGTCCGGGTCGCTCAGGACGACCGGCTTGCCCTCGTCGCCGCCCTCGCGCAGGCGGACGTCGATCGGGATGGAACCCAGCACCGGGACCGTCGCACCCGTCGTGCGGGTCAGGCCGTCCGCGACCATCTGGCCGCCGCCCGTGCCGAAGACGTCGACCATGTCGCCGCAGTGCGGGCAGGGCAGGCCGGACATGTTCTCGACGACGCCGACGATCTTCTGGTGGGTCTGTACGGCGATGGCGCCCGCGCGCTCGGCGACCTCGGCGGCGGCCTGCTGAGGCGTCGTCACGACCAGGATCTCGGCGTTGGGGACGAGCTGGGCGACGGAGATGGCGATGTCGCCGGTGCCCGGCGGCAGGTCGAGGAGGAGGACGTCGAGGTCGCCCCAGTACACGTCCGCCAGGAACTGCTGGAGCGCCCGGTGCAGCATCGGCCCCCGCCACACGACGGGCGCGTTGCCCGGCGTGAACATGCCGATGGAGATGACCTTCACGCCGTGCGCGGAGGGCGGCATGATCATGTTCTCGACCTGGGTGGGCAGCCCGTCCGCGCCGAGCATGCGGGGCACGGAGTGACCGTAGATGTCCGCGTCGACGACCCCGACCTTCAGCCCGTCGGCGGCCATCGAGGCGGCGAGGTTGACCGTCACCGAGGACTTGCCGACACCGCCCTTGCCGGAGGCGACCGCGTACACGCGCGTGAGGGAGCCCGGTTTCGCGAACGGCACCTCCCGCTCGGTCTGCCCGCCGCGCAGCGCCGTCGCCAGCTCCTTGCGCTGCTCGTCGCTCATCACGTCGAGCGTGACGTCGACCCGGGTGACGCCCTCGACCGCCGCGACCGCGTCCGTCACGCGCTGCGTGATCGTGTCGCGCATCGGGCAGCCGGAGACGGTCAGGTACACGGTCACCGCGACCGCGCCGTCCGCGCCGATCTCCACCGATTTGACCATCCCCAGCTCGGTGATGGGCCGGTTGATCTCGGGGTCGTTCACCGTCGCCAGTGCTTCGCGCACCGCGTCTTCGCTAGCCATACGACGATGGTACGGCGGTTGTCGGGGTACCCCGACAGCCCCTCAGCGGTCGTCTACGTCACGCGCGGGTGACCGTTCCGCCGGGAATACGCCCTGTGCGTCCAGCTCCTTGACGAGCTCCTGGAGCTCCGACCTGATCCAGTCCCGGGTCGCGACCTCCCCGAGCCCGATCCGCAGCGCGGCGATCTCCCGGGTCAGGTACTCGGTGTCCGCGATCGACCGCTCGTTCTGCTTGCGGTCGAGTTCGAGGTCGACCCGCGCGCGGTCGTCCTGCCGGTTCTGCGCGAGCAGGATCAGCGGAGCGGCGTACGACGCCTGGAGGGACAGCATCAGCGTCAGGAAGATGAACGGATAGTTGTCGAACCGGAGGTCCTTGGGCGCGAAGATGTTCCACAGCACCCACAGGACGATGACGACGGTCATCCAGACGATGAACCGCCCGGTCCCCAGGAACCGCGCGATCCGCTCCGACAGCCGCCCGAACGCCTCCGGGTCCCACTCCGGCAGGAACTTCCGCCGCTGCGGGCGGGGCTGGTCGAGCCGTACGCGCGGGCGCGCACCGGTCGTGGTCTTCTCAGGCGCCATCGCTGACCGCCCCCTCCCCGGAGTCGAACTCCGTCTCCCGCCAGTCCTCGGGCAGCATGTGGTCCAGCACGTCGTCCACGGTCACCGCGCCGAGCAGCGACCCCGACTCGTCGACGACGGGCGCCGCGACCATGTCGTACGTCGCGAAGAACCCGGCGACGACCGGCAGCGCGGCGTCCGGGTCCAGGGGCCGCAGGTCGTCGTCGATGATCGAGCCGACCAGCGTGTACGGGGGGTCGCGCAGCAGGCGCTGGAAGTGGACCGTGCCCAGGTACTTGCCGGTCGGCGTCTCGTCGGGCGGGCGGCAGACGTACACCTGCGCGGCGAGCGCGGGGGAGAGGTCCGGTTCGCGGATGCGGGCCAGCGCGTCGGCGACGGTCGCGTCCGGGCGCAGCACGATCGGCTCGGTCGTCATCAGGCCGCCCGCCGTGTGCTCCTCGTACGTCAGCAGGCGCCGCATGTCCGCCGCGTCGTCCGGCTCCATCAGCGACAGCAGCCGCTCCTGGTCCGCCTCCGGCAGCTCCGCGAGGAGGTCCGCCGCGTCGTCCGGGTCCATCGCCTCCAGGACGTCCGCCGCGCGCTCCTCCTTCAGCTTGCCGAGGATCTCGATCTGGTCGTCCTCCGGCAGCTCTTCGAGGACGTCCGCGAGGCGGTCGTCGTCGAGGGCCGCCGCGACCTCGCCGCGCCGCTTGGCGGAGAGGTGGTGCAGGACGTTCGCCAGGTCCGCCGGGCGCAGCTGCTCGAACGTCGCGAGGAGGTTCTCGGCGCCCTGCCCCTCCTCCTCCAGCGAGAGCCCGTCGATCGCCGCCCACTCGACGGTCACCGCCTCGCCCTTCGCCCGGCGGAACGCGCTCGCCGGCTTCCCCTTGCGCAGGAAGACGCGGCTCACCTCCCACTCGCGGCGGGACGGCAGCTGGTGCACCGACAGGTCGAGGACGGTCGCCTCCTCGCCGGTCTCCGCGAGCGTGACCCGGCGGTCGAGGAGCTCGCCGAAGACGAGGCGCTCGGTGGGGCGCTGCTCGAAGCGGCGGACGTTCAGGACGCCGGTCGTCAGGACCTGGCCCGACTGCACGCCGGTCACCCTCGTCATCGGCAGGAAGATCCGGCGGCGCGTCGACAGCTCCACGACCAGGCCCAGCAGCCTCGGCGCCCTGCGGTTCGTGCGCAGCATCACGACCAGGTCGCGGACGCGGCCGACCTGGTCGCCGTTCGGGTCGAAGACGGCGACACCGGAGAGGTGCGAGACGAAGATCCGGGGGGCGCCGGCTGCCATGACTGGGGTTCCTTCACTTGGTCCGGAATGTCGGCTCGGGAGGGCTTAAGGCTAGCCCGTCCCGATCGGATACGCGCTGGTGAGGGGTACGGAAGGACCGCGTCCGCCGGGTCTTCGCGACCCCGGTACGCTGCCGTACGCCGTCCCACGCGTCCCCTTCGAAAGCGAGCGTCTTTCGTGACCGCAACCTCTTCGGCCCGTACCCGCACCGCGCTGCTCGGGGCGGTGTGCGCGATCGCCCTCGGCGTGAGCGGGTGCGGCGGCGAGGATCCCGACGCGGGGACCAACGGGGTCGGCAAGCTCGGCGCGGACAAGATCCAGGACCGGGCCAAGGCGGCGGCGTCCGGGGTCGACGCGGTGCGGCTCGCCGGGACCGTCGTGACCAGTGGGCGGACGTACCGTCTCGACATGCGGCTGAAGAAGGACGGGGGCACGGGGTCCGTCTCCGCCGAGGGGACGACCTTCCAGCTCCTGCGCGTCGGCGACGCGCTGTTCCTCAAGGCCGACGCCGAGTTCTGGAAGCGGGACGGCGACGCGACGGCCGCGGCCGGCAAGCTCGACGGCAAGTACGTGAAGGTCCCGGCCGGGGATCCCTCGTACACGAAATTCAGCGGCTTCACGGACAAGAACCTCCTCCTCGACGGGCTGCTCACCCTGCACGGCTCCCTCTCCAAGGACGGCCACCACGAACAAGCGGGTACCCGCACGATCAGAATCACGGGCGACAAGGGCTCGGGCGGCACGCTCGACGTCTCCCTGACCGGCGAGCCGTACCCCCTGCTGCTCCAACGGGCGGGCAGCGCCGGTTCGCTGGCGTTCTCGGCATGGGGGCAGGACTTCACCCTCGCCGAGCCGTCCGAGGACGAAACAGTGGACTACGGGAAGCAACTACCGGCTTCTTAGCGGGGGTTGTTCTGCTTCCGTTTCCTGAACAGCAGCTTCGGTACGCCCGCCGGGGCCGGCTGGCGCGTCGTCGCCGGGGTCGGGACCGGGCTCGCCGCCAGGTCGCCCTCCGGCATCGGGAGGGTCTCGCCCGTCGGTTCCAGGCGGAGCAGCCTGCACTCCCTCGCCCACCGGTCCACCATGGCCTCGCCGTCCGGGGCGTTGAGGCGTTTCGTCTTCAACTCCGCCACCGCCGCGGCGTATTCGTCCGTGCCCGGCTCCAGGCCGGCGACCCTCGCCGTCCACGTCACCAGGCGGCCCCCCTTGTCCTTGCTGCGGACCGTCACCTGCGCCGTGCCCCCGGACTCCAGCCCGGTCAGGGGCTGTTCGCCGGGGCCGTCGCCCAGGACGTGGGCCGCGCCCTCGTGCCAGGCGTGCCAGAGCGGGCGGGCGGGAGCGTCGGGGCCCTTGACCCAGATGAGACCCGACTTCTTCGTGGCCTCTTCGACGAGGGCCCGGTCCAAGCGCTCCAGGGGGGACGTCATGACGTCACCTTAGAGCCAGCCGTTGCGCTTGAGGGTGCGGTGGATGCCGAAGCACATGGTCACGATGACGGCCATGACCATGGGGTAGCCGTACTTCCAGCGCAGTTCCGGCATGTGGTCGAAGTTCATGCCGTAGACGCCGCAGACCATGGTGGGGACGGCGATGATCGCGGCCCAGGAGGTGATCTTGCGCATGTCCTCGTTCTGGGCGACGGACGCCTGCGCGAGGTTGGCCTGGAGGATGGAGTTCAACAGCTCGTCGAAGCCGAGGACTTGCTCCTGGACGCGGGCCAAGTGGTCGGCGACGTCACGGAAGTACTTCTGGATGTCGGGGTCGATCAGCCGCATCGGGCGCTCGCTCAGCAGCTGCATCGGACGCAGCAGCGGAGACACCGCCCGCTTGAACTCCAGCACCTCGCGCTTGAGTTGGTAGATCCGGCTCGGGTCGGTCCCGCGCGGCGACCCGTTGCGGCCCGGCGAGAAGACGTCCGTCTCGACCTCGTCGATGTCGTCCTGGACGGCGTCGGCGACGGCGACGTACCCGTCGACGACGTGGTCGGCGATGGCGTGCAGGACGGCCGAGGGCCCCTTCGCGAGCAACTCCGGGTCGTCCTGGAGCCGGTGGCGCAGGGCGCGCAGGGAACCCTGCCCGCCGTGCCGGACGGTGATGACGAAGTCCTTGCCGGTGAAGCACATGACCTCACCGGTCTCCACGACCTCGCTGTTCGCGTCGAGCTGCTCGTGCTCGACGTAGTGGATCGTCTTGAAGACGGTGAACAGGGAGTCGTCGTACCGCTCCAGCTTCGGCCGCTGATGCGCCTGGACCGCGTCCTCGACGGCGAGCGGGTGGAGCCCGAACTCCCCGGCGATACCCGAGAATTCGGCCTCGGTCGGCTCGTGCAGTCCGATCCACACGAACCCGCCGTCGCGCCGCACCTCACGCATCGCCTCGTGCGGGGTGAGGGACCGGTCGTACGGGACGCGCGCACCGTCGCGGTAGACCGCGCAGTCGACGACGGCGGACGGCGTCGCGGGGTCGCGGGTCGTGTCGTACGGGCCGGTCAGGGGAGCGGCCTTGCGGTCCTTGCGCAGGGAGGTCGCGGCGCGCAGGTTGTGGATCATGGACATGGCAGGGCTCCTTCGCATCGGTGACGCATTCGGTGACGAATGGCCACACCGACGGGTGGAACTGCCCGGAATGAGGACGTCCTGAGCGTGGGAATGTTTGGCACGTCCACAAAGCGGGGAGCACCGCACCGTCGCGGTGGCTTGCTAACGAAGTGCTCTTCCGCAGAAGGCGAGAGAAAGAAAAGAAGGACGCTGTCGCGTCAGCGGCGGGAAGAGCGAGTGGTACTGCACGGGTGACTTCGATCCATGACAGCCCCACCTCCTCCGGCCGGTCCCTCGTAAGGGAGATCCAGGTCGTCCGGGCTTGATACGCGTGCTTCTGCAAGCTGCCCAGAACGACTCGGCAAGAGTATCAGCAGACAGAAGTGTCAAGGTGCTGCTTTGCCCCGTACTGACGAGTTCTATGCTCGCGACATGGTTGATGTTCTCCCTCTGGTCGAGGCCCGGTTGCGTACCGCGCTGGGCGAGCCGGACGCGCGCGCGGCGGTCACCTTCCTCGGCACCGACCGCGTCGAGGTCCTCCGCTTCCGCCAGGAGGACGGCATCGTCCGCTACGCCACGCTCGGCATGTCCGCAAGCCCCATGACCGACCCCACGAGCATGCTCGCCGACCCCCTCAAGGGCCCCCGCGCGGAGCTGGTCCTCTCGGTGCGCGGAGGGCTCGCCGACACCGACAAGGTGCTCCGCCCGCTCGCCGTCCTCGCCGCGTCCCCGCAGGTCGAGGGCGTCGTCGTCGCCCCCGGCGCCTCGCTGGACGTCGGCGAGCCCCTGTGGCCGGACGCCCCCTTCACCTCCGTACTCGTCGCCGAACCCGGCGGTCTCGTCGAGGACCTCGAACTCGACGCCCCGCTCGACCCCGTGCACTTCCTCCCTCTCCTGCCGATGACCCCCAACGAGGCCGCGTGGAAACGCGTGCACGGCGCGCAGGCGCTCCAGGAGCGGTGGCTCACGAACGGGACGGACCTCCGGGACCCGGCCCGGAGATCCGTCCCGCTGGACTGATCTTCGTACGTGACTCAACTCACCGTCAGTTCGCGAAGACCGTGACGGAATCCTGCGTCGCGTGCGCGGTCTCGTGCTCCTCGGCTTCGTGGGTGAGCGCCTTGCGGCGTACGACCACGACTCCCGCCCCGATCACGGCCGTCACCGCCGCCACCACGAACGGCATGTGGATGTCCGACCACTCCTCGATCTTCGGCGCGAAGTACGGCGCCGCCGCTGCCGCGAACCAGCGGACGAAGTTGTAGCCCGCGCTCGCCACCGGGCGCGGCGCGTCCGAGACGCCGAGCGCCAGCTCCGTGTAGACGGTGTTGTTGACGCCGATGAACGCGCCGGACAGGACGGTGCAGACGATCGCGGTGACGTGGTCGCCGTACCCGAGGACCAGGACGTCCGCCGCGAGCAGCACCAGCGAACCGCCGAGCACCTTCAGCGAGCCGTACCGGGCCTGGAGGCGCGGGGCGACGACGACCGAGAACAGGGCGAGCAGCAGGCCCCAGGCGAAGAACACGGCACCCGACTTGTACGGCGTCATGTCGAGGACGAACGGCGTGAAGGCCAGGACCGTGAAGAACGTGTAGTTGTAGAAGAACGCCGAGACCGCCGCCGAGGCGAGGCCGCCGTGGCCGAGTGCCTTCAGGGGGTCCAGGACCGAGGTCTTCCTCGCCGGCTTCGGCTGCTCCTTCAGGAACACCGAGACGCACAGGAAGCCGACGGCCATCAGGAACGCCGTGCCGAAGAAGGGGTAGCGCCAGCTCGCGTCGCCCAGGAGCGCGCCGAGCAGCGGGCCGCAGGCCATGCCGAGGCCCAGCGCCGACTCGTACAGCAGGATCGCCGCCGCGCTGCCGCCCGCCGCCGCGCCGACGATGACCGCGAGGGCCGTCGAGACGAACAGGGCGTTGCCCAGGCCCCAGCCCGCGCGGAAGCCGACCAGTTCGGCGACCGAGCCGGAGGTGCCGGCCAGCGCCGCGAACAGGACGACCAGGGCGAGGCCGAGCAGCAGGGTCTTCTTGCCGCCGATGCGGCTGGAGACGAAGCCGGTGACCAGCATCGCGAACGCCGTGATCAGGAAGTACGACGTGAACAGGAGGGAGACCTGACTCGGCGTCGCCTCCAGGCCCTTGGCGATCGACGGGAGGATCGGGTCGACCAGTCCGATGCCCATGAACGCGACGANNTTCGGCTGCTTCAGGAGGCCGCCCGCGCCCGCGTCGAACGGGTCTGTGCTGTCGTCCTTCATCTCCTGTGTCCCTCCCGGCATGGATGGTTGGTGTTTACACATAGTAAGTTAGATCGGCTAATTAATGCAAGCTACATCTACTTGGGCGGGCCCGGGTTCCCGGATGGGTGATCGCCGCTTGACGGGGGCCGGTGAGGGTAGGACCGTTGGGCCCTATGAGGGGCGAACCCAGTTGCCCGAAGTGTGGTGGCCGGGTCAGGGCTCCCGGTCTCTTCGCCGATTCCTGGCAGTGCGCTGACCATGGCACGGTGCATCCGGTCCAGCCTGTGATCCCGCCCAGCGTCGAGGCGCTCGGCGTGGTGGTGCACCGCACCCAGGTGCCCGTGTGGATGCCGTGGCCGCTGCCCGTGGGGTGGCTGTTCACGGGGGTCGCGTGCGCCGGCGACGACCGCAGCGGGGGGCGCGCCACGGCCGTCGCCTGCACCGGGCCCGGGCCCCTCGGCGGGCTCGGCGAGCTGATCCTCGTCGCCGAGGAGCTGGGGGTGGGGCTCGGGGCGCGCTACGCGGGCATCGACGGGCCCGACCCCGGTCCGCACCTGGACGTCGAGAAACCACCGCAGGCCAAGGTCCTCGCCGCGGGGCGGCCCACACCGTTGTGGCATGTCGCCGAGGCGCCGGACGATCGGGCCGTGTTCGCGGGGGAGGCGCTGGGGATGTGGCTGTGGGCCGTGGTGTGGCCCGAGCAGTCGGGGATGCTGATGTACGAGGAACTGGTGCTGACGGATCTGCGGGATGCGGGGGCGGAGGTTG
>NZ_LIRL01000779.1 GCF_001419795.1 Streptomyces niveiscabiei | reverse complement strand
AGCGGAGATGGCGCAGCCATTGATCCGCTGGCCGCACCACGTCCAACCCGTCATCGATGACCGTCCAGTACCGCGTTCCGGACGGCATCCGAACCGGGAAAGCCCTCACTTTTCACCTCTTGCTCTGAGACCTATGCAACGACCGGCCACAGAGCGACACCCCCTGAGAACCGACCTCCGGCTCCCAACGAGAGGGTCTCCAACAACGTCACGCCACAGGTTCGGAACCCCCAGAGAATCTCCGTGGTGTCGGGAGAGGAAAGAGGGCTTCTGCGCGGCGCCTCGAACCATGACGGCTCGTCAGGTCCGAGGTACGCCGACGTCATGTCCTGGTCAGTGTGGTGGGCGGGACCGGCGTGACGGGAGTGACTTCGGTGCCGCGTCATACGTCCGTAAGAACTCGCACCCTGTCCGCAGGCGTATCCGCCGCCCGGTCCCGTCAGGTGTGCGTGACCAGGTAGGCGGGGCCCTCGCCGCGNNCGCGGCGAGGCGGGCGTAGGCGCGCGGGTCCATCAGTTCCTGCCAGGTCGCGAGGTCGTGGACGGCCCACATGTCGTGCTCGGCGGGGTCGATGCGGATCCGGTCGAGTTGGCCGGCGGTGAGCCGTCCTCCGTCGAAGACGAACCCCACCTTGTTCAGCGGCTGGTGGGGTCCGGCGTGCAGGAAGTGCGTCAGGATCAACTTCGGCCCGTCCACACCGAGTTCGAGGCCCGTCTCCTCGACCGCCTCGCGCCGGGCCGTCCGGAACGGGTCCTCGCCCACGGCGTCGAGGTTGCCGCCCGGGAACTGCCAGGGCCGTGAGCCGTAGACCGAGCGCAACTGGATCGGCCGGTCGTGTTCGTCGCGGATGAACAGGCAGCCGTACACCGTGTGGTGAGGGACGGTCCGCGCGTAGTCGCTGGGCGTCATCGGCAGGGGGCGGCCGGGCCGGGCAGGGCGGTGGTCGAAGGCGAGAGCGAGGACNNGTCGATGCGTCCGGTGTCCTCCGAGCTGAGCAGGTCCTCGAAGGAGGGGTACGGAGTGATCCGCCGCACGGTGACGTCGAGTTCCCGCCCGGTGTCGCGGTCGTGGAAGACGACCGTGTCCCCGGCCGCGACAGCGCGCTTCTGGGGAGTCGCCACCCTCACCTCGATGGTCTTGCGGCCCGCTTCCACTTGGCGGTAGTAGCGCCCGAGCAGGTGCATGTGGTGCTCCCGGGGTTGACCTCCGGTCACCGGAGCCGGGACGGCCGGGACCTTCTGCCGGGTGTCGTCAGGCACGTGTGTCTCCGTTCGATGCGGTCTGTCCGTCGCGGCCTCGGAACTGCCCCCGGGCGGGGGAGTGGTGGCCGCGTTCGTGTGGGTCGCAGCTTGTCGCGCAGGGAGCTTGATGCCGTCGGCCTCTTTTTCCTGCGGTATCAAGTGGCGGGAGAGGAACCGGACGTCGTAGTTCTGGTTGCCGGGTTCGCCTGGGCCCGGGTGGATGCCGGTGCCGAACGGCTGCCGTATCACCGGCGGTTCGACTTCGCGGGGGAGGCCCGGCGGGTGCTGCTCAGCGGCATGCCCTCCGCCGGGATCTCCTCGACGGCGGACGGGCGAGGGGCGGGCAGGCCCCACCGCTCGCGGGCTGTCCGCGCCGCGAGGCGGGCCTGGCGTGCTCCGGGCGGGCCCCAACCCAGCAGGGCGGCTGCCTGGGCGGGGGTGGTGAGCAGGCGGGCGAAGGGGCGGCCGGTGGCGGGGTCGAGGGTTGCCGGTCCGACGGAGGTGACCCGGGCGGCCAGGCGGAGCCGGGCGTTGGGGCCGACGCCGCCGTAGACCTCGCCGGTCTCGTCGAGGACCCAGCCCAGCCGCACCGGGTCGGCCAGGGTGAGCTGGGCCTCCTCGGCGGCTTCGCGGTGGAGGGTGTCCTCGGGCGTCGCGTCGGTGCTCTCCACGGTGCCGCCGGGCAGCATCGGCAGCGCGCCG
>NZ_LIRL01000778.1:725-7654 GCF_001419795.1 Streptomyces niveiscabiei | reverse complement strand
TCGAGAACGCCCTGTACGCGTCCAAGGTGATCGCCTACGACCAGGGCTGGTCGATGATCCAGGACGCCGCCAAGGAGTACGGCTGGGACATCGACCTCGCCGCCGTCGCACGGATCTGGCGCGGCGGCTGCATCATCCGCGCCTCGTTCCTGGACCGCATCCGCGCCGCGTACGCCCAGGACACCGCGCTGGTCTCGCTGCTGACGGAGAAGGAGTTCGCGCGGGAGATCACCGACGCGCAGGTCCCGTGGCGCGAGATCGTCGCGACCGCCGCCCGCCGCGGCATCCCCGTACCCGCCTTCTCCGCCTCCCTCGCCTACTACGACACCCTGCGCGCCGAACGCCTCCCCGCCGCGCTGCTCCAGGGGCAGCGGGACTACTTCGGGGCCCACACGTACGGGCGGGTGGACAAGCCGGGCGCGTTCCACACGCACTGGGCGGACGCCGAACGGCCCGAGACCGACGCGTAAGCGGGCTGAGCGCCGTCTCCCGGGCGAACGCGAGTACGGGGTCCACGCAACGGACCCCGTACCGCCGGTACTTCACCTCTTCGGCGCCGGTCGCACCGTCAGGATCTGCTGGGCCTGCCCGACCGGGCCGTGGACGTCGTACAGGACCGTGCTGGTGAGCCCCTGCCCCGTCGGCCCGAAGGTGGCGGTCGTGTCGAGCCCCGTCCACGGCCCCTCGGGCTGCCGGTGGAGGTGGACCGTGAGGTCCACGTTGGGGAACATCCACTCCGTCGGGGGACGCCGTACGGCGACGCCGTTGGCGGTGTCGACGAGGGTGAGGAACGAGGTCAGCGGGCTGACCGGCTCCCCGGCGACGAGGGCGTACGGGGAGGAGATCCACGCCGTCCCCCGGCCCGGCACCGGCGGCGCGGGCATCCGTACGTCGAGCGACGCGATGTACCCGCCCGGCCAGGTCTCGGCCATCGGCCAGGACGGCAACGACTCGGGCGGCGGCAGGAGTTCACCCGTACCGCCCGCGACGGAGACCGTGTCGATCGCCGTCAGGAGCCAGCCGCGCGCCCGGACCACGGGGCGGCCCGCGATGCGGACGACGGCCTCGATCAGCTCGATCGTGCGGCCCGGCCGGACCGTCTCCACCTCGACCTCGCACTCGTCCAGGGCGAGCCGGCCCAGGATGTCGTAGCTGACGCGGGACAGGAGCAGATCGGGGCGGTTCGCGAGGTGCTGGTCCATGGCGTGGACGATCAGACCGCCCAGCGGACTGAAGTGCTGCTCGTCCGGGGCCCAGGCGCCCTGCGCGTGGTGCGTCGGCTTGAAGCGGTGCTCGTCGATGCGCTCGTAATAGCTGCCGGGGATCAAGGGAAACCTTTCCTCGGGGCGCTGGCACCGGGATCGGTGACAACGTGGTCGTTACATCAGATTGAGCAAGGCTACGTACACGGCCGTCCCGAGGCCCACACTGAGGATCGTCCGGCGGCCGGACAGCAGGTGGACGGCGACCGTGACGGCGACCGCGAGCAGCGCGTACCCGGCGCCGTGCGGGTCCTCGGTCACCGTGCCGTGCAGCGCGGTCACCGCGAGGACCAGCAGGATCCCGACCGGCATCCACACCGCGAGCCGCGCGACCAGCGGGGAGTCCCGCAGGCGGCCCAGGAGGGCGAACGGCAGGGCGCGCAGGGCGAAGGTGATGCCGAAGACGATCGCGAGGACGGCCGGCAGGTACGGCGTACTAGGCATCGGCGGCGGTCCGTTCCGTGAGGGCGTGGCGGGCCAGCAGCAGGCCCACGAACAGGAGCAGCGCCGTGAACATCGCGACGCCCGGCGTCAGGAGCAGCGCGACCGTGACGCTCGCCCCGGCCAGCAGGGCGGACGGCACCTGGGCGCGGGAGCGGAACGCGTCCAGCGTCAGCACCGTGAACAGCGCGCACAGTGCGAACTCCAGACCCTTCACCGGAGCGGGCAGCGCGCTGCCGAGCGCCACGCCGAGCAGGCCGCCGCCCACCCAGTACGCCTCGCACGCCGCCTGCATCGCGAGCAGCCGGGGCGCCGAGCGCTCGTGTTCGGGGAGCGACGCGTTGACCGCGTACACCTCGTCGATCATCGCGTACACCGCGTACGTCCTGGCCAGGGGGTGTTTCACCAGGTGGAGGGGGAACGAGAACGCGTAGAACACGTGGCGGAAGTTGACGACCAGGACGGTCACCGCGATCGCCGCGAGCGGGGTGGTGCTCGCGATCATGCCGACCAGGAGGAGTTCCAGGGAACCGGCGAAGGCGGCCAGGGAGAGGGCGGGCGTGAGCCACCAGGGGAGGCCGGCCTGGAGGATCAGGAGGCCGAGGGCTATGCCGAGGGGGAAGATGCCGAGTCCGGCGGAGAAGGAGTCGCGGACACCGGCGGTGATCTGGGCGCGGGTGGTCCCACGGCGAGGTTCTTGCGGCGTGGTGATCGCGTCGACGGGCTGTTGCACCCCTTCATGGTCCCGCGAAACACGCGACAGGTGGTTGCGAAAATTGCCCTGGGAGCGGCTCGTGGAGCAATCTTCTTCCATGGATGCGATCGATCTGGCAATCATCTCCGAGTTGGAGCGGGACGGCAGGCTCAGCAACGTGCACCTCGCCGCCCGCGTCGGCCTCACCACCGGGCCGTGCCTGCGCCGGGTCCAGCGGCTGGAGGCCGAGGGGGTGATCCTGGGGTACCGGGCCGTCGTCGATCCCGCCGCCCGGGGCCGCGCCTTCGAGGTGCTGCTCGATCTGAGCCTGGAGTCGCAGGACGCGGCGACCGTCGAACGCTTCGAGGAGACCCTCGCCGGGGCGGACGAGGTCCTGGAGCTGCGGCGGCTCTTCGGCGCCCCCGACTACTTCGTGCGGGTCGCCGTCGCCGACCTCGCCGCGTACGAGACGTTCATGAGCACCCGGCTCATGACCATCCCCGGGATCAGGAACATCGTCTCCCACTTCACGATGAAGACGATCAAGCGGGAGCCCTGACGGCTACAGTGCCCGGATGTACGGGAGTTATCGAACGAACGGGCTCTGGGCGGGGGCCGCGCTCTCCCTCACGGCGCTGCTGGTCGGCTGCATGGTCGCCTCGGTCGGCATGATGGAGTTCGACGAGCGCTGCATGCACGGGCTGACCACCGGCCCGGGAAAGCTGTTGCGGACCCGCGACCAGGCGTTTCCGCCCGCCACCGTCTGCGAGTTCGAGCACGGGGACGTGTCGTCCATCGGCGGCCACGGACTGCTGAACGTCCTCATGTGGGCGGGTCTCGCGATCCTGGTGACCTGCCTGCTGGTCGCCCTCGTCGCCGAGTGCCTGGAACCGCCGCTCGGCGGACGGTTCGTCGAGCCGATGACCAGGACCGCGAAACTCCGCCGCACGGGAACGGCGTTCTTCGTCCTCGGTTCGGTGTTCGCCGGCGCCTACGCGCTGTTCGGATGGCGGCTGCTGGCAGGACCCGCGTCGGCCTGTTCCCGGGGCGCGGACTGGGGGAGCAACCAGCCCAGGACGCTGGAGTACACCCTCTTCCCGCCCCAGTTCACCTGCCAGTACACCAGCGGCCTGACCCGCCGGATGAACCCCGAGTGGGCCGCGTCCTTCACCCTCGAACTCGCCGCCCTCGCCCTGCTGTCCGGCATCGGCTTCGCGCTCGCCCTGCGGCGCCTGTGGCGGGAACGCCGTACGGCCCCCGGCCGCAGCCGGGAGCCGCAGGCATCGTGACGTGCCGTCAGGGCACCGACACCTCGAACCGCGGGACGCGGACCGAACCGCCGAGCGCCCGGGTGGCGTGGTTGAAGAGGGCGAAGCGGTAACCCATGAAGAACTGCCAGGAGTTGCCCATCGAGAAGGCCGGGCCGAGCCGGGTGAACGAGACGCCGTCGAGGCTGTAGGAGAAGGTGCCGGAGCGGGCGGCGCCGGGCCGGATGTCCGCGTTCGCGCGCAGCCAGAGCCTGTTGGCCGTCACGGGGACGCTCGCCGCCTCCGTGCCCGTCCCCGTCGTGTTCCAACTCCCGTCCATCGTCAGCCTGTTCACCATCACGAGCCGCGTCGCCGTGCCCTCCCGCTTGACGCCGATCCACGCGGAGGAGTCCCGCAGCAGCGCGAGCCCCGCGCGGTCGCCGTCGCGCATCGCGGCGATGTCCAGGGTGACGGTCGCCGTCGAACTCGGGCCCTGGATACGGTGGGTGAGGGTGTTGCGGGCCCAGTACAGGTCGTTCGTGACCGTCGCCGTGGACAGCGTGAGGCCGTTGTTCACCGACCACTTGGTGTCGTCCGGGTTGTGGTTCCACTCCCACTTCGGCTTGAGCGTCGTACCGTCGAAGGTGTCGACGCCGATCATCGGCGCGACCTGGCGCGGGGGAGTGGGCAGGACGGGGCTCGGATACGTCGATCCCCAGGCACCGTTCACGAGTTGGAGCACCGGCCAGCCGTCCGACGTCCAGGTGACCGGCGCGAGGACCGGGATACGGCCGCCCGGATAGGCGTCCACGAAGGCGAGGTAGTACCAGGCGCCGGTCTGCGTCTGCACGAGCCCGCCCTGATGCGGCACCCCGCCGCCGGGCACCGGACCCGGCAGGTTCAGCAGCAACTGCCGTAGCGTGTACGGGCCGAAGGGGCCGCTGGTCGACTTCAGGACGTACTGGCCGTTCGCCGGGCGGGTCAGGAAGATGTAGTAGCTGCCGCCCACCTTGTAGAACCGCGAGCCCTCCAGCGTCCCGATGCTCGCCGGGGTGCTGAACACCTGCTGCGCGCGCACCTGGCTGCGGCCGTCCGGCGCCAACTGGGCAACGCTGATCGTGGTGTTGCCGTACGCGACGTACATCGTGTCGTCCGTGTCGACCAGCAGCCCGGCGTCGTAGTACACGTTCCCGAGCGACGCCAGCCGGTTCCACGGGCCCTCCACCGAGGGCGCCGAGTAGAGGTACGTCCGCGCGAAGTCGATCTGGCCGAGCCAGTAGAACGTGCGGTTGCTCGGCCGGTACGCCAGGGACGACGCCCACACGCCGCGTACGTAGCCCCGGCCGCCGTTCAGGTCGTACTTGGCGCCGAAGTCCAGCTTCGGGACCGAGTGGCCGGCGAACTCCCAGTTGACCAGGTCGTAGGAGCGGAGGATGGGGGCGCCGGGGGAGTAGTGCATCGTCGAGGCGGAGTAGTAGAAGGCGTCGCCGACGCGGATGACGTCGATGTCGGCGAAGTCCTGCCACAGGACGGGGTTGGTGTACGTCGCGGCTGCGGTCGTGGCGCCGGCGGTGCCGGGGAGGGCGGCTCCCACGATCAGACCGGCTCCGGCCGCCAGCGCTCCGCGCCGGGTGATCTGCTGTCCCGGCCATGACATGCCGGGCGTCGGATCTCCTGTGCCATCCATCGGCTCCTCCAGTAGGGGTGGGAGCGCTCCCACCTGTGGGCGGGCTTTCGGGCTGTTCAGGTGGGGTGCGCGGGGTGTCGTACGGCTCGCTCTCTGCGACGCTGTTCGCATATACGAACGGCGGACAGAGTGTCGGACGGTTCGGATGATAGGTGCCTCAGGGGCAGCGTCAATAGCTCGCGTACCGTCGAACTTTTTCGGAGCGCGGCTCGCTTTTCGGCGTGCCGCCCAGCTTTTCGGGGTGCTTTTTGGCGTGCCGCTCAGCCCGTGTTGCCCAGCGGGTGGCTGAAGCCCTGGTCCGAGATGAGGCGGGCGCCCTGGGCGAGTTCGGCGGCGAAGCGCTCGATCGACTCGTACGGGAAGCGGTGCGTGGGGCCGCTGAGGGAGAGGGACGCGGCCACCTTGCCCGTGCGGCCGAGGATGGGTACGGCCACGGCGGTGAGGCCCTCGTCGAACTCGCTGGAGCTGACCGCGTATCCGCGCTCGGCCGCTTCCGCCGCCCAGGTCCTGAGCCGGTCCGTGAGGGGTTCGCCCTGGGGCGAGGTGGTCGCGACCCGGCGCAGGAAGGGGTCGGGGGCGTCGCGCAGCAGGATCTTGGAGGAGGCGCCGGCCCACAGGGGCTGCTCGTCGCCGACGTCCACGACGTGGCGCAGCGGGTGGGGGCTCTCCTCGTGGGCGACGCAGATGCGGTGCACGCCACGGGCGACGAACAGGTTGACGGTCTCGCCGAGCCGGTCCGCGAGGTCGCGCATGACCTTGCGGGTCTCCTGCGGGACCTCCCACTGGCTGCGCGCGAGGTAGGCCCAGCGCCACAGGGCCGGGCCCGCCGTGTACCCGGCGGGGTGGGAGCCGAGGAGGCCGGTCTCCTCCAGGGTCTGGACCAGACGCAGCGCGGTGGTCTTGGCGAGGCCGGTGGCCTCGGTGACCTCGCGGAGGGTGACGACGGGGCGGTCCTCGCTGAGGAGGTTGAGGATCTCGACGGCCCGGCGGACGCTGCGGACGCCGGGGGCGTGTCCCTCCGAGGGGTGCTCCTCCGCCGACTGCGCCGCTGAGGAGTGTGCCTGTGAGGGTGGTGCCTCGTCGGTGCTCATCTCGCGGCCTCCCCGTAGGTCCGGTGTCGTTCCTGTGCCTGCCCCGACGGTAGTCCGCCCAGCGGACCCGCCGTCCGGCGGTGTGCAGGAAATCTTGCCGCAACTCTTGATCGGCGCAAACCAGCCGACCTATCGTTCCGCTCGTTGGATCATTTGGTCCATTCTGCGGACCAAGGGTTCGACGGGGGCCGGGCCCGCTCGCCCGGCTCCCCCTCCCCCCTCACCCGACGGAGTGTGTGAGAGATGAGCAGCACCCCGCAGGACACCGCGCCCGGCGCTCCCCACCGCGCCCTCGCCCGGCGCGCGGCCTTCGCGAGCTTCATGGGCGCCGTGGTCGACTGGTACGACTTCTTCCTGTACGGCATCGTCGCCGGGCTCCTCTTCGGCGACCTCTTCTTCCCCGACGCCTCCCCGGCCGTCGGCACCCTCGCCGCCTGGGCCACCTTCGGCGTCGGCTTCCTCTTCCGGCCCCTCGGGGGCATCGTCTTCGGCCACTTCGGCGACCGG
>NZ_LIRL01000778.1:0-716 GCF_001419795.1 Streptomyces niveiscabiei | reverse complement strand
CCCGGAAATGGCGGTCGTTGTACAGCAGCGGCGTTCAGGTCGGCGCGTCCTTCGGGCTGTTGCTCGCGACGCTCGTCACCAAGCTGATGTCGTCGAGCACGTCGGAGGCCGCGTTCCGGGCCTGGGGGTGGCGGATACCGTTCCTGTTCAGCGCGTTCCTGGTGCTGGTCGGGCTGGTGATCCGGGCGAAGGTCGAGGAGTCGCCGGTGTTCACCGAGAAGGTCGCCGGGATGCCGGAGGGTGCCCGGCCGAGGGTCCCGCTGGTCGCGGCCGTGCGGTCCAACCCCGGCGGATTCTTCGCGATCATCGGGCTGCGGTTCGTGGAGCTGTTCACCTTCTACGGGGTGACGACCTTCGGACTGTCCTACGGCACCGACGAGTTGGGGCTCGACCGGGACAGCCTGCTCGACGTGAACCTCGCGGTCGGGGGGCTCGCCGTGGTGACCATCCCGGCCTTCGCCTACCTCGCCGACCGGTACGGGCGACGGCGGATCTACGTCGCGGGCGGGCTGATCGGGGCGGCGGGCGCCGTGCCGTACTTCTGGGCGATGGAGTCGGGGTCGATGGTGCTCATCGTCGTCTGCGCGGTGCTGCTCGTGAACATCGGGCACGACATGGCCGTGTCCGTCCAGCAGTCGCTGTTCACCGACATGTTCGGGGCCGAGTACCGGTACAGCGGGGCGGGGGTCGGGTACCAGCTCGCGAGCGCCGTCGGG
>NZ_LIRL01000777.1 GCF_001419795.1 Streptomyces niveiscabiei | reverse complement strand
CGCCCCCGGACGCCGTCGCCGCCACCGCCGTCGCCCGGCGCGTGGGGCTGCCGTCGCGGATCACGACGATCCTCCAGGGCGAGTCCCTCCTCAACGACGCCACCGCGATCACCGCGTACAAGGTCGCCGTCGCCGCGGCCGTCGGGGAGGGCGCGTCCTGGGCGGGCGGGATCGGGGAGTTCCTGGTCGCGGCGGTCGGCGGGACCGTCGTGGGGCTCGTCTTGATGGCGCCCCTGCACTGGCTGCGCACCCACCTCAAGGAACCCCTCCTCCAGAACACGCTCTCCCTGCTGATCCCCTTCGTCGCGTACTCCGCCGCCGAGCAGTTCCACGCCTCCGGGGTGATCGCCGTCGTCGTGGTCGCTCTCTATCTCGGCCACCGCGCGTGGGAGGTCGATTTCGCCACCCGGCTCCAGGAGCACGCCGTCTGGAAGATGGTCGCCTTCGTCCTGGAGTCCGCCGTCTTCGCCCTCATCGGGTTGCAGCTTCCCGTCGTCCTCAAGGGGCTCGACGAGTACGACGCCGGCGACGCCGCCTGGTACGCCGTCGCCGTGTTCCTCGTGGTCGTCGCCGCCCGCTTCCTGTGGGTGTTCCCGGCGACGTTCCTGCCGCGCCTGCTGTTCACGCGCGTGCGCGAGCGTGAGGAGAACCCGACCTGGCGCGGGCCCGTCGTCATCGGGTGGGCCGGGATGCGGGGCGTCGTCTCGCTGGCCATCGCGTTCTCCGTGCCGCTGACCCTCCACCACAGCGAGGAGCCGTTCCCTGAGCGGGACCTGGTGCTCTTCCTGACGTTCACGACGGTCATCGGGACGCTCGTCCTCCAGGGGCTGACGCTGCCCCCGCTCATCCGGCTCCTCAAGTTCCCCGAGGCCGACACCCGCGCGGCGACCCTCGCGGAGGCCAACGCGCAGGCGCAGGCGTCCCGGATCGCCGAGCAGCGGCTCGACGAACTGCTCTCCGACGAACGCAACGCCCTCCCGCCGCCCCTCGCCGACCGGCTGAGGTCGGTCCTGGAGCGGCGGCGCAACGCCGTCTGGGAGCGGCTGGGGCAGCCGAACCCGGTCACCGGGGAAAGCGTCGACGACACGTACCGGCGACTGGCCAGGGAGATGATCAGCGCCGAGCGGGAGGTGTTCGTGCGGCTGCGGGACGGGCGCCATATCGACGACGAGATGCTGCGGACGCTGCTCAGGCGGCTGGATCTGGAGGAGGCGGCGGCTTATCGGGAGGCGGAGTGAGGGCCTCGCGTACGCGCGCGTGGGTGTCGAGGGCGGCGGCGCGCTCGTCCGGGAAGGCGTCCTCGGGGAGGGCCGCCAGGACGGCCAGGGCCTCGGCGGAGAGGTGTTCGGCGGCCTCGAGGCGTCCGGCGAGGTTGTGCAGCGCGCCCGCGCGCGCGAGCGGTGAGCGTTCCTCCCCCAGGTCCACCAACCGCTGCTGGAGCCGCACGCTCCAGGACACCAGCGCCTGGCTCAGCAGCGGCATCCGCTCGGCCAGCTCCACCAACCGCTCGTCCGGCAGCAGCCCTTCGTCGAGGACCGCCTCCAACGCCCCCACCAGCACGGCAGGTTCCGCACTGCGCCGCACCGCCCCCAGCAGCCGGGGCGCCAGCGTCCCCGGCGCCGCGCGCACGGCGTCGTACACCACCTCCGCCACGCCCTCCACGCGCGTGGACGCGCGGCTGAGCACCAGCAGGGCGTTGATCATCTCCTCGTTGTCGAGGACGTCGATCAGCCGCAGGAAGATCTCCGGTTCGTCGGCCACGCGCGTGCCCACGAGGTACTCGCCCAGCGGATCGGGCTCCAGGACGCCCCAGTACGCGGTGCTCGGGTACAGGTCCCGCAGCCAGTCGGCGACGGCTCGCCGTACCGCCTCGGGCTGGTCGCCGATGCGGGGCACGCGCGCGAGGAGGGCGTGGGCGCGCTCGCGCGGGACCGGGCCGACGAGGGTGGCTGTGACGACGGCGTTGCGGAGGGCCGCCTCGCCCAGGAGGTTCAGCGGGGGGTCCTGGGATGCGCTCTTCCAGTACGCCGCCTCGTGGCGCAGCAGCGTGTCCTGGGCCGCTGTGCCCGCCGAGGGGGCCAGGAGGCTTGCCAGGGCCGCCATATGGATCTCCAGGACGGTTCTGGGGGGCCTGGCGGGGGCCGGCCCGGGTACGGGCGCCATCGGCAGCCCCAGGGCCGCCACACCGCGCGCCAGGTCCGTCACGGCCGTGTGGAACACCTCGCGCGGGTCCGCGCCCAGGGACTCCGTGCCGGTGATGGACCAGCGGCGGGCGTTCTCAGCGAGGTCGGCGGCCTCCGGCCCGCCCGCGCGGAGTTCGTCCCACCAGCGGCCCTGCGCGCGGGCGATGAGCAGGACACGCACGCGCGGGCGCCGGGCGACGATCTCCAGGAGTGCGCCGATCTGTTCGACGCGGCTCTCGGCGTAGTCCACGACGAGCAGCACGGGCGCGGTCGTCGAGGCGAAGAGGGCGTCCGGGACGGCGTTGCGGGACAGGTGGACGACGGCATGGCGGGACGCGGCGAGGCGGTGGCCCAACTCGCGTGCCACCCGGGACTTTCCCGCGCCGCCCGCGCCGGTCAACAGGGCCAGGGACACGCCGTCGCCGTCCTGGCACCAGGCCGTCAGCCCGTCCAGCAGTTCGGTGCGGCCGGTGAAGCGGACCGTCTCCGCGCGCGGGTGCAGGAGCAGGGCGACGGAGGCGGGGACCAGGGGCGCCGAGGGCTGGGCCCGGTCCGCGAACTCGGCGGGCTCCAACGGGGCGTCCTGGCCGGTGTGTTCACGCAGGAGGCCGCGGAAGCCGGGGTCGGTCAGCAGGACGTACGCCGGGATCGCCTCCAGGCGGCTGTGCGGCCAGCCGGGGAGGTCGGCGACGGCCACGCCGACCAGGAGGTCCCGGCACCAGACGGCGCCGCCGGACAGGCCCGCCCAGGGGGAGGCGCCTTCGGGCGGGGTGCCGGTGAGGTTCAGGACGTACCGGTCGCGCTCCACGGCGTCCAGGGGGTCCAGTTCACCCCGGAAGGGACGCGAGCCGATCTGGTCGCCGGGGCCCGCCGCGAAGCCGAGGAGGGTGATGTCCGTCGGCTCCGAGGTGACCAGCGTTCCCCAGCGCACCGGGTCGACGGACGGGAGGACGTCCTCCTCCGCGAGGAGCAGCGCGGCGTCGTAGTGCCGGTCGAAGCGGGACCAGACGACCGCGCAGCGTACGGCCGGGGTGCGGGGCGTGCGGACCGTCGCGTGCGTGCGCTCGCGCAGGACGTGGGCCGCCGTGAGGACCAGGCGCGGGGCGAGGACGAGGCCCGAGCCCTGGCCCGCCGCCTCGACCAGGGCGGTGCGGAGCCGGTCCGGCACGGGTCAGCGGCCGAACGCCGAGTCCAGGCCGCCGACTTCGGGCGGACTGTCGTTGCTGATCAGCAGCGGGTTGCCGGAGGCGTCCTTGGGGGTGAGGACGAACTTCACGCGGTGCGTGTCCTGTCGGCCCGCCTTGCCGCTGACGTCCGCCGAGACGACCGCGCTGAAGATGCGGCTCACCCCGACCTTGGCGGTGGCCTCTTTCGTGAGCGTGAACGCGAACTCCAGCTCGATGGGGCCCACTTCGAAGGAGAGGCCGCTCGTCGCGCCCGCCGTCGCCGCGCCGAGCAGCTCGTCGCGCAGCGCCTGGACCGCCTCGCCCACACCGATCTCGTCCGCCACGGATTCCCCCCTGATCGCCGGTCGACCGGCTCACTGTACGGCCACTGGATCAGCCCGGGAACGGGGTTCCCGTGATCACCGCCGCGAGGGTCGTCCCGCGTGGGAAGGCGCCCTCGCGGGTCAGGGCGACAAGTCCGTACAGCAACTTGGCGACATAGAGACGCTCCACCGGGAGCCCGTGGCGGTCCTCGAAGTCCCGGGCGAAATCCTCCAGTTCGGGGGTGGTGCGGGCGTAGCCGCCGAAGTGGAAGCGCTCGTCCAGGTGCCAGTTCGCGAACTCCTCGCCGAACGCCTCGCGTTGGAGGGCGCGGATCTCCCCGGCGAGGAAGCCGCCCTTCACCACCGGGACGCCCAGCGCCCGTTGCTCCGGGGCGAGGCCGGCCGCCATGCCCGCCAGGGTGCCGCCCGTGCCGCAGGCGATCGCCGCCACGTCGACGCCGGCCAGCTCCTCGCCGAGAGCCCGGCACCCGCGTACGGCTGCCGCGTTGCTGCCGCCCTCGGGGACGACGTACGCGTCCTCGGCGCCGGCGTCCCGGAGGATCGCGGCGAGGGTCGCCGGGTCGGACTTGCGGCGGTACGTCGCGCGGTCGACGAAGTGGAGGCGCATGCCGTGCGCGGCGCAGTGGGCCAGGGAGGGGTTCAGGGGGCGGGCGGCGAGTTCGTCGCCCCGGACGACGCCGACCGTGGGGATGCCCCGGGCCGCCCCGGCGGTGGCCGTCGCGCGGAGGTGGTTGGAGTAGGCGCCGCCGAACGTGAGGAGCGGGCGGCCGGACGCCGCTTCGAGATTCGGGGTCAGTTTGCGGTATTTGTTGCCGATCAGGGTGGGGTGCAGGAGGTCGTCGCGTTTCAGCAGAAGCCGGACGTCATGGCTGGTGAAACGTTCGTCCCGGGTTTCCTGGAGCGGGGAGGGCGAGGGCACCCGGCCATTGTCGAACACCGTTCGGTGAAACGTGCCTCTTCCCACTCTTGCGATGATCCATTCCCGCTCTTTCGGGTAATACCACTGGCGGCCCGGCTGCGGAAAGCTTGCCCGCGAGACGAGTGCCTGGCACACCACGTGGCAGAGCACGTAGCGGGAGGGCAATCCACCATGTCGGTAGGCGAAGAGATCCGCACCGAAGAGGGCGCGCCGCAGCAGAGCCTCGGGACGGCCGCGGCGCGGAACCTGGCCACCACCACCAAGTCCGTGCCGCAGATGCAGGAGATCAGCTCGCGCTGGCTGCTGCGCACGCTGCCGTGGGTCGACGTCCAGGGCGGCACGTACCGGGTGAACCGGCGGCTCACCTACTCCGTCGGTGACGGCCGCATCACCTTCGTCAAGACCGGCGACCGCGTCGAGGTGATCCCCGCCGAACTGGGCGAACTGCCCGCCCTGCGCGGCTACGAGGACGAGCAGGTCCTCACCGAACTCGCCTCGCGCTCCCGCCAGCGCGAGATCGGCGCCGGAGAGGTCATTGCCTCCTTCGGCAGCTCGAACGACGAGGTCTTCATGCTGGCGCACGGCCGCGTCGAGAAGGTCGGCACCGGCCCCTACGGCGACGACCAGGTCCTCGGAGTCCTCGCCGACGGCGCCTACTTCGGCGACCAGGCCCTCCTCGACGACGACGCGATCTGGGAGTTCACCGCCCGCGCGGTCACCGCCTGCACCGTCCTCACCCTGTCCCGGCAGGACTTCCAGCAGGTCGTCGAGCGCGGCGACTCGCTCCGCGCGCACCTCCAGGAACTGCGCTCCATCCCCGCGCAGAACACCAACAAGTACGGCGAGAAGGCCGTCGACCTCGCTGCCGGCCACTCCGGCGAACCGGACATCCCGCACACGTTCGTCGACTACGACGCCTCGCCCCGCGAGTACGAACTCAGCATCGCCCAGACCGTGCTGCGCATCCACTCGCGCGTCGCCGACCTCTACAACCAGCCCATGAACCAGACGGAGCAGCAACTGAGGCTCACCGTCGAGGCGCTGAAGGAGCGCCAGGAGCACGAGCTGGTCAACAACCGGGAGTTCGGGCTCCTCACCAACTGCGAGTACGACCAGCGCATCCAGCCCCACGACGGCGTGCCCGGGCCCGACGACATGGACGAGCTGCTCAGCCGCCGGCGCGGGACCAAGCTGTTCCTCGCGCACCCGCGCGCCATCGCCGCGTTCGGGCGCGAGCTGAACAAGCGCGGGCTCGTGCCCGAGACGATCGACATCGACGGCAACCGCATCCCCACCTGGCGCGGCGTGCCGATCTACCCCTGCAACAAGATCCCCGTCTCCGAGGCCCGCACCAGCTCCATCATCGCCATGCGTCTCGGCGAGAAGGACCAGGGCGTCATCGGGCTGCGGCAGTCCGGGCTCCCCGACGAGATCGAGCCCAGCCTGTCCGTCCGGTTCATGGGCATCAACGAGCAGGCCATCATCAAGTACCTCGTCACCGCGTACTACTCCGCCGCCGTCCTCGTCCCGGACGCCCTCGGTGTCCTGGAGAACGTCGAGGTCGGTCGTTGGTGACCCTCCGTCCCGCCGTGTGTGCCCGCCCTCCGGGGCGGGTGCGCACATGACCGTCCAGGCCGGGGAGGTGGCCCACGAGGCCGCGCTCATCCTGGAGCGCGCCCGCGCCGACGTCGACCCCCAACTGCGGTTCGCCGTCGACTCGTTGCCGCCCGAGATGCGGCGGGTCGCCGGGTACCACTTCGGGTGGCGGGACGCGGAGGGGCGGGCGGTCGAGGGGAACGCGGGCAAGGCGATACGGCCCGCGCTGGTGCTGGCCGCGGCCGAGGCGGTCGGGGGAACCGCCGGGCGTACGGCCGCCGTTCGGGCCGCCGCCGCTGTCGAACTCGTCCACAACTTCACGCTGCTCCACGACGACGTCATGGACCGCGATCCCACCCGGCGGCATCGGGCCACCGCGTGGAACGTCTTCGGCGATCCCGACGCGATCCTCTCCGGGGACGCGCTCCAGGCCCTCGCGTTCCAGCTCCTCGCCGGGGACTCCCATCCCGTCGCCCTCGCCGCCGTCGGGCGGCTCACCGCCTGTGTCATCGAGCTGTGCGAGGGGCAGCAGGTCGATACGGCCCTCGAACGCCGGGATCCTCGTGACGTGGGGCTGTCCGAGGTGCTGCGGATGGCCGAGGCGAAGACCGGGGCGCTGCTCGGGTGCGCCTGTGCGATCGGGGGGTTGTACGGCGGGGGGTCCCTTGAGGTGGTCGAGTCCCTCGACGCGTTCGGGCGGCAGGCCGGGCTCGCGTTCCAGCTCATCGACGACATCATCGGGATATGGGGGGATCCGCTGCACACCGGGAAGCCCGCGGGGGCGGATCTCGCGGCCCGGAAGAAGTCGTT